>CAZBSB010000149.1:1005-6254 GCA_964494535.1 uncultured Rhodospirillales bacterium | reverse complement strand
ACAGAATTGGCCGGTTTGATCCGTTCATCGAGATAAAGCCTCTATCTAGCGTGAATCCAATCAAAGTTTCGTTTCCAACCAACATTATCACTCTAAATCCACGAGAATTAATTCAGGAATCGTCGGCACTCGATGCTGCGTTGCTGTCAGGAATACTTGAGAGTGTCTTCGGAGAAAAAGTGGAGCTAACTATCCGAGGCCGCCTCAGAAGCCCTGACTTCACCTTTTCTCTCAGTGGACTTAAGTTCTTCATATCGGGAGTTCAAATCGAGGTAGACGGGGGCTACGAAGGCAGAACAACCGTAAATCTTGTAGAAGCCAAGATTGGTTCCCGAAAAAATATAAATGTGAGGCAGTTGATTTATCCACAACGTATGTGGGAACAGATTGTCGGCAGCAGAAAGTCCGTTAAGACGTTCGTATGCTTTTACGAAGAGCCAATACTGCGCTTCATACCCATTTCCTATGTAAATGAAACTTGCATGGCTGACCATGCTAAGGAGATGGCCTTTATTCTGGAACCAGAGGCTAAATTAGACCTTAAAACTATCCAGGTAAAATCTGATGCCGATCTTCCAGTATTGGATGCACCGTTTCCGCAAGCTGATAGATTCGAATCCATATTGGCAATGTTTAGCATTGTTGTGCATGAGGGTGAAATTGCCAAAGATTTACTACTGTTAGATTTTGACATTGATCCCAGACAAATTGATTACTACAGCAATGCAATGCGCTGGATGGGACTGGTTGAGCTTAAGAACGGCATTATTAGTTTGACTGCAAACGGACGCACCATTTCGACTCTTTCCCATGCCGATAAAATCAGACGTATGGCCGAAATAATATTCAGTGAACCAATTTTCAATCATGTACTACGGCACGGCACTGAAGGCGTGCCGCCGCAACTCTTTGAGCGATGGAACTGTAAAAGTGAAACAACGCGTCAGAGACGGCTGCAAACAGTCAAGGCGTGGGTAAACTATTTTGATGCGCTGTCGAAGTAAGAGGCGCTGCATTGTGATGTATAATATTTCTCCAACGATGTTTATCACCTTCCTCGTGTTGCTTGCACCGGACGCGTTGGCGGCGAGCAAGGGGCGGCCGGATTGTGCGGGGGTGCAGCCGGCGCGGACGCGGGAGATTTGCGGGGCGATTGCCGCTTCGCTCACCTGGCAATGGATGGGGCATGCGATTGTGGCACCCGCCTATAAGCCGGATTTTAAGACGATTGGCCAGGCCTATTGCCGCGCGAAAATCACGCGGGCGGACGCGCCGGCGCTGGAACAGTTGCAGAAGTCCACGGATTGGCGCCTGGAGTCCGCCGCCGAATGGCTGCTGAAAATCCTAGACGCGCAAGAAGGCAAAAGCAGCGAACCGGAAAACTCCGTCTTCAACCCCGCCAATGCGGCCTATGTGCTGCGCCAAGGCTGCCCAAAACATTAAGCCAATGTAGGCACCTAGCGAACCGCAGGCCGTTTTAGGCAAAAACAAACGGGATGCCCCATGAACGCCTTTGGCGTTCAAATACGCGGGCATGACGTGGTATTGGAGTGTGTCTTACTCCTAGATCAGCTCAGGCAAAGCAACGGGTCGTGTTGGTCGTTGCGCGATGTTGCCCTGCCAGGGGGGTGGCGTGAGAACGGTGGTGTTGCCGGCCATCAGCGCAGCCAGGTCGCGCTGCAGTTCAGCTAGCGGCGCCGACCAATCTTGCGGCTGATGCTGGCGATAGAGTTTCATGGGGGGATACCAGGGCGTGTCGCGCCGTTGCAGCAGCCAGCGCCAATCGGGATCATAGGGCAGCAGCAAACAGACCGGTTTGCCCATGGCGCCGGCCAGATGCGCGACGGACGTGTCCACGCTGATCACCACATCCAGTTGCGCTATCAGGGCGGCGGTGTCCGCGAAGTCGTGGCACCAAGCGCCGCCATCCGTGAGGCCGCTGCCGGCCAATTCAGCCTGCTGCGGGCCTTTTTGCAGGCTGAGACCGTGTGTCGCCCAGGGTTGCAGCACTGGCAGCAACTCAGCCAGCGCTACGGAGCGGTTGGCATCGTTCAAATGGCCAGGATTGCCACCCCATACCAGGCCGAAGCGCGGCGCGGGTATGGTTTGCACCCGCGCCACCAGCGCCGTTTCAACCGGCGCCGTGAGATAGGGTGCGGTTGGCATCTCAAACCAGGGTGGTAAATCCAGCATCCGGCAATGGTGGGTTATATAGGGCGGCAAGGCAGCATCCGGCGCGATGACCGTGAGGTCAGGAAAATTGTGGCGCAAGAGTTTGAGCAAGGGCGGCTGCACTTCCAACACCACTGCGCCAGCCGTCTTCTGTGCTTGCCGCACATGGCGCACGCATTGCAGCGTATCGCCTAGTCCCTGCTCGGCTTGCACCAGTAGCGTGCCGGGTGTTTTGCCGTCCCATGGTTGTAGGCCGGTTTTACGCGGCGTGGGTTGACCGCGTTGGGCATAAAGCTGCCAGCCCATGGCAAAATCGCCGAGCAGCAAATGACACAAGGCCGCGTTTTGGCGTGATTCAGTTTGCGTGGGGTCAAGCTGGAAGGCGTGGTTGAAGGCGGCGCAGGCCAAATCCGGATAGCCGGCGCCGCGCAGGATATTGCCGCGCGTGTGGTGCAGCATGGCTTGGGTTGGTTGCAGCGCCAGTGCTTTCTGAATGGCCGTATAGGCGGCGGCGTTGTCGCCGCGCCGCCGCTCAGCATTCGCAATATCGTTCAGCAGCGCCGTATTGTCCGGCTGCAGCGCCAGCGCCTGGCGCAAATGGCGCAAAGCGCCGGCATAATCGCGTTGCGCCGCCAGCAGGCCGCCGAGCGCGCCATGCGCTTCGGCATAGGCGGGGTCGGCCGCCACGGCAGCCTGGGCGCGCGCCAGGGCTTCCGGCAGCGCGCCCTGCTGGCGCAGCAGCAGCGCCAGATTGGCCAGTGCCGGCGCGTGCTGGGGCTGCAGTGCCACCGCTTGCTCCAGCAATTCCCGGGCCAGCTCCGGCTTGCCCAGCTGTTGCGCCAACACGCCGAGCAGTTGATAAGCATCGGCATTCTCTGGGTCTTGCGCGATGATTTGGCGATAGAGCGGGGCAGCGCCGGCCAAATCGCCGGCGCGATGCTTGACCAGGGCGGATTGCAGCAGCAGGCGGGAATCATCAGAGGGCTTGAGCGTGGTCATGCCGCAGTTTAGGGCGGCGAGGCTGATTGCCAAAGTGGAAAGAACGGAGAATCAGCGAAAGAAAAAGGCGGCGCCTGGTGGCGCCGCCTTCTGTCTTGACAGTCCTGAAGCTGAATTAGCCCTTCAGGTTGAAATAGTAGGTGACGTTGCGGGCAGCGTTGGCAGCCGCCGAGTTGCACACTGTTGCGCCCGTGGCCTGAGCAACGGTCAAAGCAGCACCATTTGCCGCCAAGGCAATACCGCCAGCAGGAGCCGCGTAAGCCGCAGCACCACCAGCCGCACCGAGAAGGTGATACATACCGTTGTCACGACCGGCACCGGCATTACGCATCACAAAATCCGTGCAGGCCGCTGCCGGAATGTTCGTGATTTGCACTGCGAAGCCAGAAACAGCCACGGCGGTGCGGTTAGGAGCCGCATACACCGCAACGTTGCCGCCCCAAGGATTCACGGTATTCGCCGCCGTCGCAGCGTTTGGCGCTGTTGACAGAGCGCTGGAAGGCAGGACGTTGGCTTGCGCCATGGATGGTGTCAAATCGTCGCCGTTGGCACCACCGACAGTCGCGGAAGTAGCATACAAGGCACGAACGCCCTGAACCACTTGCAGCAGTTGATCCGTCGCATCCTTACTACGCAGGTTGGCGTAAACGGACGTGGCGGCGACCCAGATACCGCCGACCACGAGGCCGACGATGCCGAGGACGATGGCGGCTTCGATCAAGTTGAAGCCCTTCTGCGCCGCGCGGCGGCGGCGAATGGACATAAGACTCATGTTTTCCCCCTCAGTGGAATTGGATGGTATGCAACAGTTACGCACCTTAACCGCAACCCGCTTAAGATGCGGTAAATGAGGCACCGGTTGGGTCGCTGTCTGGCAATAAAGAAGCATCCGCAGGGTTAAGGAAAACTTAATTTGGCGGGTTGGGCTACGAGACGGCTCGATGGTGCGGCGGGAATGCCCAGGTCTACAAACCAATTATCTTTGGCAGAGTCGGAGGCATGTTGTGGAATCCGGCAAAGATTTCTGACATTCGTCTTCTCCCCCTTGCTGATGCGGGAGTTTCTTCCTGCATCAACCCCCTCCCCTAGCCCGCAAACACTCATCGTGTTTGCACCCGCAAGGGGGGAATAAGTACAGCGCAACCGTGTGTGCTTTTCTGTTTGCAGCGCCATAGGGGGTGGTTTTGCAAGAGAATTATTCTAGGGCAGCAGCGGCAAACCGTGCAGGGCGTAGAGGATGTTCCAGGTTTCGCGGTCAACGGCGAAGCCGAGGATACTCCAGGCCAGGACGAGAAAAATATTCACGCGATAGACGGCATATAGCACCGCGCCACCGAAGACATAGCTGTAGCAGGCCAGAATTATATATGTGCGCTGCATGGTGGCTTCCGGCACCTGATCGTAATGATCGAGCAACAGCAGCGGAATCATCACCACGGTGGCGAAGAGCAGGTTGCACCAGGCGCCGACTTCCAAGCCCAGCCAGAAGCGGTGTTGTTTTTCCAGAAAGCCGGCGATCAGCCAAGTGACCCAGAGATTGGCGGCCATAACGATAAAATAGTGCATGAACACGATTTTCAGCGTGAAGGCGTAACTCTGGCCTTCCATGCCCACCGGCGGCACCATGGCCGACGTGATGGGAATGAGCGGCGACAGCAGCAGCTGGACGATGATGAAGGTGCGTATGGCTTGGCGCTTTTCGCCCGCAAAGGCGTTGATGCCGCGGGGGAAGAACAGAAACAGGTCAAAACAACCGATCAGCTTATCTTTAATGGTCATGTCGGCCATGCTGCCCCCTATGTTCTGCCTTAAATGAGACGTTTGCGATCGCCCGTTCCTTGGCGAGATGCTTTGCCAGGCTAATTTGGACATTTTATGCTGAACCGCGCAACGGAATTCCGCTACCCGTGACGTTGGGTCTATTATTGCTGTTTGAGGTGCCACCTTGTCCTTAACCGCCGCTCAACGGGCCGCCCATGCCGCCGGCCGTTTTGGCCTTGGCGCCAAGCCGCATACGCTGCGGCAGATTGGCGGCGACCCGCAGGGTTGGTTGACGGCGCAGATCGGCGCGGTGGCTG
>CAZBSB010000149.1:0-995 GCA_964494535.1 uncultured Rhodospirillales bacterium | reverse complement strand
CGCCCTCTGCCCGGCCGCGCCGCGCTGGCAGAGGAGCTGGCGGCGTTCCGGGAAAGCAAGCGGGCGCGCAAGAACAAAACCGCCGATCTTTCGACAGCGGTCGGCCGCAAGGATTTGCAGCAGCTGGTGGTGAATGAGATTAGCGCCCGCGTACAAGCGGCGGTGGCCACGGAATTGCCGCTGCAGGAGCGGCTGGTGCGATTTTGGTCAAACCATTTCACCGTGTCAGTGAAGCGCATCGTGTGCGCGCCTTTTGCCGGGCTGATGGAGCGGGAAGCGATTCGGCCGCATATCTTTGGCAAGTTCGCAACGATGCTGCGCGCGGTAACGGAACATCCGGCCATGCTGCTTTATCTGGACAACGCCACCTCCATCGGCCCCAATTCGCCGATGGGGGAGCGGCGCGGCAAAGGCTTGAACGAAAATCTGGCGCGCGAGATTCTGGAATTGCACACTCTGGGCGTGGATGGCGGTTATACGCAGGCCGATGTCACCGCCTTCGCCCGCGCTTTGACCGGCTGGACGATGGTTAGCCCGCAATTCCGTTTTCTCGGTACGGTGGGCAATTTTTATTTCAACGCGCGCGGGCATGAGCCGGGGGCGCAAACTATTCTTGGCAAGCACTATGCCGAAGGCGGCAAGGAACAAGGCGACGCGGTGCTGCGCGATTTGGCGCGGCATCCGGCCACGGCGCGGCATCTCGCCACCAAACTGGCGCGGCATTTTATCGCCGATGAGCCGCCGGTTGCTGCCGTCAACCGGCTGGCTGAGGTTTATCAGCGGAGCGATGGCGATTTGGGCGCCGTCACCCGCGCCTTGATTGCCGAGCCGGCGGCCTGGGAAACGCCGCTGACCAAAATCCGCAGCACGGAGGATTATGTGCTGGCGGTGTGGCGGGCGCTCAACATCACCGACCCGGGCGAGAAATGGATTAAGTCCGCTTATTATTATCTGGGTCAGGCGCCTTTCACCGCCGATTCGCCAGCCGGCTGGGG
>CAZBSB010000148.1:4220-6301 GCA_964494535.1 uncultured Rhodospirillales bacterium | reverse complement strand
CCGGCGGCTCGCGCCGAAGGTGCGGCAGTACCTGTCCGACCCGCGCACCGAGCGGATCTGGGCGGGAAGGGCGTCAACGCATGGAGTGGCGGGTCGCCGCGAATCCACATGGACGGCGCCTTCCAGCAGAATCTCAACGACCACAACCAAGGGCTGACGCGCAAGGTGCAGTCGTACCCGCGCGAGGTGTATTCGTCCGATGCCGTGAACACGGCGATGAGTGATTGGCTGGCAACGCAGGCGTAGCGCACTCCGAAGTCAAGTAGTCGAATGTTCAGCAACCGCCTCACCGATGGTTTCAGAGTCACAAGTGGTGCCCAGGACCGTCCTCGAGAGACAACATGATTGCAACACGCCGAAAGGGTCTACAGAACCTCCGTATCAGCTAGATGACGGAGGCTATGGGACCAGCGCCGCCCCGATCTACAACAAGTTCGTAGAGACAGCTCTTGACATGGAACCGCGGTACGCAGTGTTCATTACGCCTTCGCGCTGGTTCGCAGGAGGGAAGGGACTCGACAAGTATCGCGAGCGACTATTGGCTGACCGGCGCATCCGCAATCTCGTTGACTTCCCTAAGCTGTATGACGGCTTCCCGGGTGTGAAAATCCGGGGCGGTGTGTCCTACTTCTTATGGGACCGAGAGTATTCCGGCCCGTGCACAATCCAGACGATGTGGGATGGGAACCCATTAGGCGAGCCTGCGGCTCGCTACCTCGATGCTTATGACGTGCTTGTACGCCGAAACGAGGCCGTTTCGATCCTCGACAAGGTGCGGGCTAAGAAAGAGCCCACGCTCGATTCGCGCGTATCAACGGGTAAGCCGTTTGGACTCCGGACATTCTTCCACGGCAAGCCCGATGCAACGAGCTTGAAGGACCCAATCAAGCTTTTCGGTTCCCAAAAGATCTCGTGGATAGATCGCTCCGAGGTCCAGGCGAATGACGCTTGGATCGACGATTGGAAAGTCCTAATGACGGCGGTCCAAGGCACGAGTGCCGCCGTCGAGACCAAGTTCCTAAGTAAGCCGATCATCGCGGGGCCCGGTACCGCGTGCACTGAAACGTATCTCGTTGCGGGTCGGTTCGAGTCCGAAGCCGAAGCGGAAACGTTCGCGAACTACTTGCGGACTCGGTTCGCACGCTTCCTTGTCTCGCTGAGGAAATCGACACAACACGCAACTAGGGATGTCTACTCGTTCGTCCCTGATTTACCTCTCGACGAGGACTGGACGGATCGAAAGTTGTACGCCAGGTACGGGCTCACAGACTCCGAGGTCGAGTTCATAGAGTCTCAGGTAGCGGAACAGGATGACGGAACGTCAAGCGAAGGTGCGGATGAGTAAGGACGTCGAGGACCTTCTGCCCGAAAAGCCCGATGCGCGCCTGCGCATCTACGCCTACTCCATCGAGGACGAGGCGCACGCAGGTCAACTTAAGATCGGCCAGACGACCCAGGACGTTAAGGCTCGTGTCGCACAACAACTCAAGACGGCAGCAATCAAGAACTACACGATCCAAATCGACGAGTCCGCCGAACGTCCTGACGGCTCCGTCTTCACGGATCACCAGGTGAGGCTAAGGCTCAAACAGAAGGGCTTCGCCAACCCGGCGTTGGAGTGGATGGACTGTTCCGTTCCAGACGTGTTGACCGCGATCACCGAGTTAATCAACGGCCAAGCGTTATCGGGCACCCATCACGAGACGCACAAAATGCGCCCAGAACAAGCGGCCGCCGTGCAGAAGACCCACGCTTACTTCCATTCCATCTGGAAAGAAGACATGCACGCGGTCCCACGCTTTCTGTGGAACGCGAAAATGCGCTTCGGCAAGACGTTCGCTGCTTACCAACTCGCGAAGAAGCTCGGCGCGGTGAAGGTACTGGTCGTGACGTTCAAGCCGGCGGCAGAGGACGCATGGCAACAAGACCTGCAAAACCACGCCGATTTCGACGGATGGCAATACCTGTCCAAGGCCTCCGGCGGCGACCCAACGTCAGCCAACCCGAAGAGGCCGCTGGTTTACTTTGGTTCGTTCCAGGACCTCTTGGGCAAGGACAAACTTGGCAACATCAAACCCAAG
>CAZBSB010000148.1:0-4210 GCA_964494535.1 uncultured Rhodospirillales bacterium | reverse complement strand
CGTCGTCTATTTCGGTTCGTTTCAGGATTTGCTGGGCCGCGATGCGGCCGGCAACATCAAACCCAAGAACGAATGGTTGCACGAGACCAACTGGGACTTGGTGATCTTCGATGAGTATCACTTCGGGGCTTGGCGCGACAGAGCGAAGGAGCTCTTCGAAGGTGAAGAGGAAGCGGAAGCCAAGAAGGAGGCGGCAGCCGAGTACAACCCAGACCTAGACAGCTTCTACGAGGAGCTTGATGAGCTGGCTGGCCGAGAAGCGGACTTTCTGCCGATCACAACCAAGGCGTACTTGTATCTTTCCGGCACGCCGTTTAAGGCGATCGCCACAGGTGAGTTCATTGAGGAACAGATCTTCAACTGGACGTACACAGATGAGCAGAGAGCCAAAAAGCGGTGGTCTGAGAACCACCCGGGCGCTTGGAACCCGTATGGGGCATTACCCGAGATGCGACTCATGACTTATCAGATGCCAGATGAGTTACTCGCAATCGCACGCCAGGGAGAGTTCGACGAGTTTGACCTAAACGAGTTCTTCACAGCGATCGGCGACGGCAAGTCGGCGCAGTTCAAGTACAAGAACGAGGTTCAGAAGTGGCTAGACATCATTCGCGGGGCGTACGCAGCGACTCAGATCGACAACCTTAAACTCGGCGCGAAGAAGCCGCCCTTCCCCTACTCGGATGTTCGCCTTCTTCCTTATCTAAACCACTCCCTCTGGTTTCTTCCGTCCGTGGCTTCTTGCTATGCGATGGCGAATCTCCTTGCGGAGAAGCACAACACGTTTTTCCACGACTACAGGGTTCTCACTGTGGCAGGCAGTAGCGCAGGTGTTGGCCGAGATGCGCTACCGCCCGTTCGTGAGGCCATTGGCAACGGTCATGACACTAAGACCATCACGCTGTCGTGCGGGAAGCTCACCACCGGTGTAACCGTTCCCCAGTGGTCGGCAATGCTGATGTTGAGAAATCTCAACTCTCCGGAGACGTACTTTCAGGCCGCGTTCCGGGTTCAGTCGCCGTGGTCGATTCGAAACCCGAATGGCGACAACCCAAACGAAGAAGAGGTTCTGAAGCCCGCCTGTTTTGTGTTTGATTTTGCACCGACAAGGGCGCTACGACAGATCGCAGACTATGGCGCTGGCTTGGCGCCAGAAGCCATCAACCCAGAGGAAGCGGTAAGGGAGCTCGTCAGCTTCCTACCGGTGCTGGCCTACGACGGCTCACACATGGCGCAGGTCGATGCCGGAGCGATCTTAGACGTGGCGATGGCCGGCACGTCCGCAACGCTACTGGCACGGAAGTGGGAGTCCGCGCTACTCGTCAACGTAGACAACGACACTCTCCGCAAGATCCTTGCAAGTCCAGAGGCCCTCGATGCCGTCATGAAGATCGAGGGCTTCCGCAACCTCGGCAGCGACGTGTTCGAGACGGTCATCAACATGAGCGAGAAAGTCAAGGCGACAAAGAAGGCCAAGGGTGATGGTGTTACGCAGGCAGAGAAGAAGGAACTTACGGCAGAAGAGAAAGAGTACAAGTCGAAGCGAAAGCAAATCCAAGAGAAACTTATCAAGTTCGCCACTCGCATCCCCGCATTCATGTACCTGACTGACTTCCGTGAGAACACACTGAAGGACGTCATCACGAAGTTGGAACCGGAACTATTCAGGGCCGTAACGGGTCTGACGGTGGACGACTTTAACCTTCTCGTGTCGCTGAATGTCTTCAACAGCGCACACATGAACCAAGCGGTGTTTGCGTTCCGCCGCTACGAAGACGCTTCACTGTCCTACACAGGCATCGACAGTCACGAGGGTCTAAGCCACTACGGCCTCTACGACACGGTGGTCGCACGGGAATGACTTAGCCTCGAGCAGGGGAGTGAGTCAATCGACGCCATCCCGTTCTCGGAGGTTTCGGAAGCGCGCCTGCAGGAGCTTTCCGACCTCCTCAGGCATCTCACCCGTCGGCCAGTCCTCAACGTCGAGTTGCGGCACTTGCCAGAGTCGCTCGCGGCGCCGTTCGGGCGGCCAAGCTAAGTCGTCATCCCCTACAATTCTGGACGCTTCGTCTGCGGGAACGTCCACACCGGCGTCCTCAAGTGCCTTTGTGAGCGCCTCCTTCACCCTTCCGAGCCAGGCCAGTACGCGCGATACGGGCACGCGACTTACGTACACCTCCTTATTGGTGGCGGTGATTTGCCCGACAGTTCGGTCTGGGTATTCCGCTGCGAATGCTTCTGCTGACGGGCCGCCAACTTCATCCCAGTGCTCAGCGACGTTCCTGGTCAGATAAAGCAACCGCTCATCGGTCATTGCTGGCCGCAGGCTCTCGGGCAGACGGTCCTGTGCTCGCTGCACGTTACGAACTGCGACCAGGAAGAACGCTAGCTCGATTGAAACCTGGGCGCTGAGAGCGAATGTCGGAACGAAAATTGGCCGCGCGGGATCGTATGACTTGTAGGCGTCGTAATGTTCCTCTCGCCACGCTCTGTTGAGCTCTGTGTTCTCGTTTATGTGAGCACGGAGACCTGCGTCCGCTTGTGCACGCATCTGATGTTGAACGACCTGTATTAGCCGTTCGGCTTGCATCCATGCGCCTTCAACCCAGAGCAGGCCGCCGTGCCATACCGTCAGATCATCAGCCGGTACAGCGTTGTTGGGCATAACCGATCTCCTATCGAGAATGCGCTAGCCCCCAAGGGAACAAACGGCCTTCTCGAACTTATCGGGTGGCATCACGCATGCAACTCGTCGGCGTACTCGCGCGGCCCCGTACCGGCCTCGGCAACGACAGAGCTTGCAGCCGATGACGTCAGCTCGGCTAAGACCTGTCGAAGTAGCTGCGCTCGCCTTTGCGCCGCAGGACGTAGCGCATACCGGTGTCTAGGTAGAGTTGCCGCCGGTCTTGCTCATCAGCGGCCAACCAGACTTCCCGCTTCGTCTGCCCTGTCTCCTCGGTCACCCAGCCGGCCGCACGGCTCGGCATCGCAGCGAGCTGGTCCCGCTTGGCTACCTGAGCCTTCATTCGCTCCAGCCAGAGGCGTTCGTCTTCGGGAGTAGTCAGCAGACCGGAATCGGACTCCAATCGCAGCCGGTCGATGGTGGCGTTGACCTGCTCCAACTCGGAGCTGTGGTCCTCCCCCGGTATGAACGCCCGTTTGGTCATTGGCTCATCACCTCTGAAGTACGTGAACTCATGAGCCAGCTGGAACTCGACGTCATCAGCGCGTGCGAAGACTCCGTTGCAGTTCAGCGGAGTGCGACCGCATCGGTAGTACCGGTGCTCGTTGACCTGACCGCTCTTGGTCTTGGTGCGGGTGAACTGCTGGGCGATTGCGGCTCCGCAGATCCCATCGTGCTCTCCACACGCGGGGCAGCCATTGCAACCGCAGAACACCACTCCCAGTACCGGATTCGTGGTCTTCGTAGGCGTCCGTTGGCCCAGCTTTCGGAGCTGGGCAGCCTCCTGGATCTGACTCCAGGTCGCGTCATCGAAAGTCGGTGGTGCCATCCTGATCGGCTCCCCGGCGGCATCGAGCACGGTCCTGGCGTGCTTGCCCCGTCCAGTCATTTTCAGACCCTGAGTCTTCGGTGAAGTTAAGCCGTCGATTACGACGTTGACCGTCCATGGTCGAGCCTTAGCAGGCGTACCGCTCGCGACTCGAGCGCGGTCCATGTTCGTCAAGGCTGCGGCCTTGCGGCACTCGCAGCCTTCAGCATGCTTTCGTCCGCAGCGAGGATCCTGATACGGCTCATTTAGCCACGCGGCTATACGAATGAAGCTCCAACCGTCCAACAGCCTGCGGGCCATCGAGTGCAGCAGAGCCTTCCCGGTCTCGTCGGTGTAGAGACCCTTACCCTTGCCGCTCGGGTGATCGACCACCTGGAAACCCAGCGGTGGGACTCCCGAGGCCCACCGATCCATTCCCCGGAGCACTCTGTGGGAGTCCTCAGCGCGGGTCTTGAAGCGGTTGAGTTCGAGTTGGGCGAAGAACGACCCGAGGTACACGAACAACTCGGCCATCATCGAGTCGATGCCCTTTTTTGCGTTCGTCCGGTAGTCGAGCTTCAGCCCGTCCTCGGCGAAGACGACAACCTTGTGGCGTTCCTCAGCCCATTTGGCGAAATCCACGCAGTGCCGGGTGGACCGGAAGGCGCGGTCCATCTTCGACCAGATGATCACGTCCCATTGGCTGGCTCCCTCATCGG
>CAZBSB010000147.1:0-6308 GCA_964494535.1 uncultured Rhodospirillales bacterium | reverse complement strand
GCGGCTTTAATGCGCGCCACCATGGCGGGGTCGAGCGTAAGGGGCAGCAAATCCGGGTCGGGGAAATAGCGATAGTCATGCGCCTCTTCCTTGGAGCGCATGGCGCGGGTCTCGCCCTTCTGCGTATCCCACAGGCGCGTTTCCTGCTTGATGCTGCCGCCGCCTTCGATGATCTCGATCTGGCGCCGCGCTTCATATTCAATCGCCGCCATGACGAAGCGGATGGAATTGACATTCTTGATCTCGCAGCGCGTGCCCAGCTTGGTGTCGCCGGCGCGGCGGACGGAGAGGTTGACATCGGCGCGCATGGAGCCTTCCTCCATATTGCCATCGCAAGTGCCCAGATAGCGCATGATGGCGCGCAGCTTCTTCAGATAGGCCGCCGCTTCCTCGGCGTTGCGCATATCCGGCTCGGAGACGATTTCCATCAGCGCGACGCCGGCGCGGTTGAGGTCCACGAAAGTTTCGCGCGGGCTTTGGTCGTGCAGGCTCTTGCCGGCGTCCTGCTCCAGATGCAAACGCGTGATGCCGACAGTGCTGTTGCTGCCGTACGGCAAATCGAGCACGATTTCGCCCTTGCCGACGATGGGCTGCTGGAACTGGCTGATCTGATAGCCGGCGGGCAGGTCGGCATAAAAATAATTCTTGCGGTCGAAGACCGATGTTTCGTTGATCTGCGCCTTCAGCCCCAGGCCGGTGCGCACCGCCTGCTCCACGCAGACGCGGTTGATGACTGGCAACATGCCTGGGAAGGCGGCGTCAATGGTCGAAACATGGTCGTTCGGCGCGCCACCGAACGCGGCCGAGGCGCCGGAGAAGAGTTTGGCGTTGGAGGTGACCTGGGCGTGGACTTCCAGACCGATGACCATTTCCCATTTGCCGGTGGCGGATTCGATGAGCGACATGCAAGACCTGAAGATTAAGGGGTTATGCGTATCATAATGCCGTGCTGTCTTGCCCTTGTCACGCGGGGAAAATCAGGCCTCCGACAGCAGCAACTTGAGCGTTTTCTCGGGATTATTCAGAAAATCGCGGGTGACGCGGTAATGTTCGGTGGCCGTGTAGGGCGTCTCAGCAAGTCCTGTCGCGCTGATTTCAAAAATCACGGCGTCCGGATAAGCCAGCAATATCGGCGCATGGGTGGCGATGATAAACTGGCTGCCCTGCCGCACCAGTTCATGCATCCGCGCCAGCATGGCGAGCTGCCGTGTCGGCGACAGCGCCGCTTCTGGCTCGTCCAGCAGATATAAGCCCTCAGGCCCGAAACGGTGCAGCAGCAAGGCCATGAAGGACTCGCCGTGAGATTGCGCGTGCAAAGAACGTCCACCAAATGAGTCAATAATCGGTGGCCCTGGAGCAGGCTGTTCGTCCAGTTTTTCTATGTGTGTGGCCACGTTGAAGTAGCTTTCCGCCCGCAGAAAGAATCCGGTGCGCGGCCGCCGCACACCTTTGACCAGCCGCAGTGCTTCATGCAGGCTGGAGTGCGAAGCGCGCGTGGCGAAGTTAAAATTCTTGCTGCCGCCTTCGGCATTGAAGCCCAACGCGACCGCCAGCGCCTCAAGCAAGGTGGATTTGCCGCTGCCATTTTCGCCAATGATAAAAGTGACGGCGGGGTGAAACTGTAAACTCTCGAATTGCCGGATAACCGGCAGACAAAAAGGGTAGGCGCCGGCATCCGCAATCTTATCGCGGCGCAACCGCGCCTCAAGCAGAAAATGCCGGCTTTGGAAGTGCTTCATGCGGCGCTCAGGCCAGCGCCTTGTGCCGCAACTGGCGCAGCGGGTTGGTGGGTTTCAGCGGCACGGGCGCGGCGATGGTCTGGCCGGGCGCCGTCAAATCCGGGTGGGCGCCGCGCAGGATGGCGGAAACAGAATTGAGGTCTGAGCCGTTGCTCTCAGTCGCATCCATGTGCAGAGCACGCAGGATGCTGGCCAAATAGGGCGCCGTCTTGACCGTGTGGATGACGGGGCTGCGGTCAATCGCGCGCTGCAGGCGCGGGTCGGTCAATTGGTGGTTCACCGTGTCGGTGATGAAGACGGCGTCTAGTTTGCTGGTGTTGACGCGATCCACGGCGGCGGTCAGACCTTCGCCCTTTTTGGGGTCAATGGTGAACAGGCCGCTGGTGGCGAAGAGCGTGACGGAGCGGGCGCCCTTCTCCTTTAGCAGCGCGGCGAGATCGCAGGCCGTGCCGGCGGAGGCGACGATATCCTCGAAAATCACCACATCCTTGCCGGCGACCTTGGCGCTGAAGCCGTTGATTTTGATCTTGCCGGTGGTCTTGTCGCGGTCTTTCAAGCCCTGCGCCCAATCATCCTGATCGGGATTGCGATTGGGGAAGCCCAGCACGTCATACATGCAGGCGCGGAAGCTGCGGCTGATGCGCTTGGTGGAGCCGGCATCGGCATGGGCGAAGAGCAGATTGTCCTGCTGCAGCGTGCCATCGCCGATCAGATGTTTGAGTTGCGTGGCGAACGGGAAAGCGAAATGCGCGATGGTGGCGTTGCGCACCGGGCTGCCGGCGTCCAGAAACTTCTCGCGCGTCAAGCCGGCATTATGCGGGTCGGCCACCACCACGCTCTGGCAATGGCCGCGCAGGGTTTCGATGGTGTCAATCAGCGCCGGCGCGTTGCGTTCGTCCCAAATATCGTCCGAACGTCCATACCACATATAAGGCAGCAGCAGCGTCACCTGCTTGGCGCCGGCGCGGTTGGCGGCGCGCAACAGCAGGCGCGATTCTTTTTCCTGCTTGTTGGGGTCGCCGGCGGCTGAGGCGATGACCACCACCTGATGCCCGCGGACATTTTCTTCAAGTGTGGTCTGGATTTCCTTGTCGTTGAACTGCTTGCGGGCGACGCTGACCACCCGCGTGTCCAGCGCGGCGGCAATGTCCGCCGCCAGCGGTTGGCTGCTGAAGCCGGCGATGATCAACGGCCGTGGTTTTTCGGCATTGGGGTTATCTTTCATGCCAACCTGTCACTTTCTGTCATATCAATCGCAGCTCTTGAACCAGTCTTGCTTGTAAAGCAACAGGTTGGCAATGCCTGTTCTGGACGCTATGTGAACTTACCTTAACCACACGCTTTCAGTTCTATCCGCCGGCAATCGGTTTCAGGCCAGATTAAGCTGCTCCATGGACTGCAGCGCCGGCCAGATGCGGCGATGGTCTTGGCGGAAATCTTGTAGCGGCAAACCTACCGTCAACTCATCTACTTTGGCGCGGCTGATTTCTTGCGACTGGGGCGGCACATAGTGTTTGTCGCTGTTCGGCGCCACCGGCACGCGGTAAATCCAGTCCGCGAAGACCTTGAAGGCTTCGGCCACCACCGGCTGGTCGCCGCCGAAAGAGATGCTGGCGAGCGCCGGCGGCGCCGGTTGCTTGACGCGTTCTGCCGTGGCGGTGGTGGCAATCAGCGCCTCCACATCATGGTTTTCGGCCAGACGGGTCAGCGCCCGCGCGGCTTTCTTCCAGTCGCAGCACACGCCGCCCTGGCCGCTGCAGCCCGCGATGTAATAATTGTCCGGCACGTTCACGGTGGCGCGCGGGTTTTCCTGCGCCAGATAGTCTTGCACCCGCGTGAGCTGGTGGTCTATCTGGCTGTCCGCCCGCGCCACCAACACCGGTGCCGCCTGGCCGCCTGCCCAGCCGATGGCCAGCTCCAACCGCCTTTCCTGCGCGAAACTTTGTAGCTGTTTGAGATGCTTGAAGGTCGCGCTGGCGTCCGACTCCAGCGCGTTGAGGACGCGGTGAGTCACGCCGTCATAATCGGCCTGGTAATAGCGATAGGGTTCGACCAGTTGCAGCATGGTTGCCAAGCGGAATATCAGCTAAATTATCGCTATTCATTCGCACGGAGTTGCCAGCCAGGCAAGCTGAAGCAGGACGACAATACTTTCTTCGGTGCCGGCTGGCGCCGCTAGTATACTTGGTAAATGCCGCCGTGGGTGGGTTCTAACCGCTGTTTAGCAACTGCTTATTGGCGAGAGGCAGCCTGCTGTTTGCGGGTGGCAACCGCTGTTTCAACCGGCACGATATTTTGTGGGGCAAAGCGCTTACTCGGCGGTCTTCCACCGCTCGAACCGTGGTGTTTGCGGATCTTGAAATATATACGCGCCATGCCGAAGAGGAGCAACAGGCCGGCGCCGGGCACCACCTCCCACCGCCAACCGAAATGCTGGAGGGTGAAATAAGTGAACAGGCAGCCTGCCGAAGCGATGCACAGGCCGACGATCGTCGGTTGCCAATGATCAAGATAGACATCGTCATAGGCCGGAGACGAGGGACAGACAACCAGCCGAACAGTCTGACCCGTCTGGAGATTCTGCACAAAACCGCCACCTTCGCTGCTGATTTCCTGTTTCAACAGGCCATTGCGGTCTGTGTATTCATAGACGACGTGGAGCGTCGGTTCCTCCGTGTCGGTTTTGTCAGCGGCGCGCCGTTGCGGCTTATGCTGCAGCACGGCGCCGATGACTCGCCCCTGCACACGGTAGCCGCGCCGCCGCATGAAAAGATGCAGCCCGATAAAGATCAGTCCGACCACGATGACCGTCAATGACGCGGTCAGAAAGATAACGGCGTACCAGAACTGCACAGAAAAGATGACCGAGGCGAAATTATCCCACAGGCCATTCATGTCTCAACCTCAAGCGGGGTATCGGCTGCCGGCGGTGATTGGCGCACCATGATCGCAGCGAAGAAACCGTCCGTCCCATGCTGCGCGGGCGTCAGCTGCAGAAGATCGCCGGCGCAGGGGCGGGGCGCCGACGTGAGGCTATCCCAGACCGCGCCATAGGGCAGCAGCGTAAAATCCGCATGATCGGCCAGAAAATGCTGCACCTGCGCCTGGTTTTCTTCGTCCAGCAGCGAGCAAGTGGCGTAAATCAGCCGGCCGCCTGGCTTCACCAGGCGTGCGGCGCTGCGCAGGATGGTTTGCTGCAGCGGCACCAGTTCAGCAAGCCCGGGGCCGAGGGAGCGCCAGCGCGCGTCCGGGTTGCGGCGCCAGGTGCCGCTGCCGCCACAGGGCGCGTCCACCAGTACGCGGTCAAAGCCGGCTTTGTGCCGTTTGATCCAGGGGTCGTCGGTGCCGGTCAGCGCCCGTGTTTCGATATTGAAGGCGCCGGCGCGCCGAAAACGCTCGGCAGCGCGTGCCAGCCGTTTGTCCAGCACATCGAGCGCCAAAACGCGGCCTTTGTTGGCCATGGCGGCCGCCATGGCTAATGTCTTGCCGCCGGCGCCGGCGCAGAAATCCACGACGCGCATCCCGGGCGGCGCGTCCGCTAGGAGCGCCACGAGCTGCGAGCCTTCGTCCTGCACCTCCACGCGCCCGGCCTTGAAGGCCGGCAGGGTGGGCAAGGCGATGCGGGCATCCAGGCGCAGACCATGCGGCGCCAGCCGGCATTCGCTGACCGTGATGCCGGCAGCGCGTAACTCGGCGGCCACGGCGGCGCGCTCCGCCTTCAGCGCATTGACGCGGAGATCGAGCGGTGCCGGTTCCAGCAAGGCGGCGAGTTCCGCTTCCAGCCGATCGCCAAACTGCGCCGTCAGTTGCGGCACAATCCATTCCGGCACTTCATAGCGCACGGCCAGCGGCATTTTGGGGTGCAGAAATAAGTCATGACCGCGCAGATTTTTCAGCAGCAGCTGTTCGGCGACGTCCAAAGCTGCCGGCGCGAATTTGCCGCCGCTGAACAGCGCGGCAATAGCGGCATCATTTTCCTGCAGTGCTAAACGCTGCCAGACAATCAGCCGCGTGCGGGCGGTGACGGGGGCGCGGTAATGGTCGCACCACCAGCCCAGGCGGGCATGGTGGCGCAGCAGCGTATAACTGGCTTCGGCCACGGCCGCGCGATCCTTGGCGCCGATATAGCGGCGGGCGCGGAAATAGCTGCCGATGACGGCATCAGCCGGCCGCGGCGCGGCGGCGATGGCTTCCAGAATCTCAATCACGGCTTGGGCGCGCGCGGCGGGGGTCACGGTTTGTCCTGTGGGCTTGGGCGTCAGAGCCGGAAGGCTTCGCCGAGATAAACGCGCCGCACCTCGGCATCGTCCACGATGGCGTCCGGCGTGCCTTCCATCAGCACCCGGCCATCATGGATGATATAAGCGCGATCCACGATCTCCAGCGTCGCCTGCACATTATGGTCGGTGATCAGCACACCGATACCGCGGTCGCGCAGATGCAGCACCAGATCGCGGATGTCGGCGAGCGCGATGGGGTCAATGCCGGCCAGCGGCTCATCCAGCAGCATGAAATGCGGCCGCGCCGCGAGCGCGCGGGCGATTTCCACCCGCCGCCGCTCGCCGCCGG
>CAZBSB010000146.1:1033-6358 GCA_964494535.1 uncultured Rhodospirillales bacterium | reverse complement strand
CACGGGCTATCCTGATGAAAACAGCACGCAACGCAGTCAAGCCGCGCGGCCGCTGGCGTTGGGTTATCACAATCTGGCGCCCAGCCTGCTGGCGTTGGGTCATGCTTATGATTCAGATGGTGCGCGCGCCTTGGCCGCCGCCGTCACGGCCTGCATCTGCGGCAACGCCACACTGATGTCGGCGGAACTGGCGCAACAGGTGGGCGCGGCCGGCGACTATGAAAAGCAGCGCAAGACCGCGCTGCGCGTGGCGCGCAATCGTCGCCGCGCTGCCTATGGCGAGACGCAGGATTATGAATCGCTGACGCGGCAGCCCGCCGGCATCAATCTGGATCAATGCCCGGATTTGGTGTTGCTGGCGGCCGCGCGCCGCGCCTGGGACAATGCAGTGGCCTTGGCGCAAACGGTGGGCTTACGCAATTTGCAACTGACGGCGCTGGATACGGACAGCGCGCAGCGCGCTTTGCTGGGCGCCACCACCGCCGGTCTGCAGCCGCTGCCGGCGCTGACGCAGGATCGCGAGGATGGCGACGCGCAGTTTTCGCGGCAGTTGACGCCTGGCCTTGACGCAGCGTTGGCAGCCTTGGGTTACAACGAAGCCGAGCAAAAGATGATTCGCGGGCAGCTGGTGGGGGCGCGCACTTTGCGCGGCGCGCCCTATATCAACCACGAAACTCTGGCGCAGAAGGGGCTGTCGCCAGCGATGCTGGAGCGGCTGGAAGCGGCCTTGGCGACAGCCGGCTCCCTGCAGCACGCCGCGCATCCCTGGGTATTGGGAGAGGGCATTTGCGCTGAGTTGTTCGGCCTGACGGCAGCGGATTTGGATGACCCGCATGGCAATCTGCTACAGCGTTTGGGTTATAGCGCGGCAGAAATAGCGGCGGCGAATGCCTATGCCTGCGGCGGAATTCCGGCCGATCAAATTATCGGCATCCAAGCGAAACACCGCCCCGTTTTCGCCTGCCTGGATGCGACGGGTGAGGGAGCCTTGGCGCCGGAAGCGGTGCTGCGCCTGGTTGGCGCGGTGCAGCCCTTCATCAGCGGCGATGTGGCGCTCACCGTGCCGTTGCCGGTCAACAGCACAGCGGGTGATGTCGCGGCGCTGGCGCAGCTGGCGCAGGATTGCGGCTGCAAATCCTTTGCCATCGCGCGCGCACCGGAGCCGCCTTTGTCGCGGCCGCTGGAAGCGGCAATCGTGCGGAATGTCCTGCGGCAGACCGACAGCCACGCGAAGCCCAATGCCGCCAGCGCCTTGCCGCGCGCGGCCTTGCCGGCGCGCCGCCAGCCCGGCGCCGAAACCGTGCCGGCGGCGCGGCTAAAGGTACGAATCAGCGCGGCCGAGGGCGCCATGCCGGAAGCGCTCAATTAACCTTTGTGTGTGCTGGCAAAGGGTTGGGCGTTGAATCAGCGCGCAAATTCACGATAGAATGGCGGCTGGTGAATCGGGAGAAGTAAAATGATGTATTCTTTGAAACGCGGTCTGGCCTTGGCTGTGGCATGGTGTGGCTTGTCAGCGGCCGCAACCGCCCTGACGCCGGACGAGGCGGCAGCATTGCCTGACCGTGTCGTGGGCAAAGCCGACGCGCCGGTGAGCATCATCGAATATGCATCCTTGACCTGCGGGCATTGCGCGCATTTTCATGAGGAGACTTTTCCCCTTCTCAAGGAAAAATATATTGATACCGGCAAGGTTAAGCTGATTTTGCGCGATTACCCCAACAGCCCGCCGGCTTTGCGCGCCGCTGCCATCGCGCGCTGTATGCCGGAATCCAGCTATTTCGCTTATATGAGCACGTTGTTTAAAAGCCAAAAAGATTGGGTGGCGAGTGACGATCCGGTCAAGTTGCTGGTTCAATCGGCCAAGTTGGGCGGTCTGAGCGGCGAAGACGCCGAAGCCTGCGCCAACAGCAATAAACTGATGGACGCCATTACGGCCGGAATGCTGAAGGCAGATCAATACTATCTGGTGGCCGCGACCCCGACTTTCATCTTTAACGAGGGCAAGGACAAGATCGCCGGCGCGGCACCGTTTGAGCAATTTGTGGCCAAGATAGAGCCTTTGCTGGCCGCGGCGGCCAAAGCGGTGCCACCGAAAGCGCCAGAAACAGCACCAGCGCCAAAGACTGAGCCGCAAAAGCCGTCAGACCAACCCACCCCACCTGCAAAACCCTAAGGCTGCGATGTTGCATTTCACCAAAATCAAGCTGCAGGGCTTCAAATCCTTTGTGGACAAGACGGAATTGCTCATTAATCCGGGCATGACCGGCATTGTCGGCCCCAACGGTTGCGGCAAATCCAACGTCGTCGAGGCCTTGCGCTGGGTGATGGGTGAGACCTCCGCCAAGCGGATGCGCGGCAACGCGATGGACGATGTCATTTTCGGCGGCACCACCCTGCGGCCGGCGCGCAACATCGCCGAAGTGGCGCTGGTGCTGGACAATAGCAACCGCAGCGCGACGGCGGAATTCAACCAGGACGATACGCTGGAGATTGTGCGCCAGATCGAGCGTGAAGGCGGCTCCGATTACCGCGTGAACGGCCGGCCAGTGCGGCAGCGCGACGTGCAGTTGCTGTTCGCCGACTTGGCCTCCGGCGCGCATTCCACCAGCATGGTGGGTCAAGGGCAGATTGACGCGCTCATTCGCGCCAAGCCGCAAGACCGGCGGCAGATTCTGGAAGAAGCCTCCGGCACATCTGGGCTTCATGCCCGCCGGCATGAGGCGGAACTGAAACTTAAGGGCGCCGAGCAGAATTTGACGCGGCTTGACGATGTGCTGAACGCGCTGGAAACGCAACTGCGGAGCCTGAAAAATCAGGTGCGTCAAGCCTCGCGCTATCGCAATCTGGCGGAGCATATCCGGCGCACGGAAGCGGCGCTGTTCCATTTGCGCTGGCTGGCGGCGCAGCAGCAAGCAGAAGCGAGCCGCGAGGCGTTTGCCGCCAGCGACGCGCAGGCGATTGAGTTGCTGGCCACGGTCACGCGGCTCACCACGCAGCGCACAGAAGATGCGGCCGCGCTGCCGGGCTTGCGGCAAGCAGAAAGCGTGGCGGCCGCCGTCGTGCAACGCTTGGTTATTGCACGGGAGCAGAACGAGGCGGAAGAGCGTCGCCTGGTGCATGAAGCGGCGCAACTCAAGCAGCGCCGCGAACAGGCGCTGACCGATAAGGCGCGTGAAGCAGGGCTGCTGTGCGATGCCGCCGGCGCCATCGAGCGGCTGGGGCAGGAACAGCAGGAATTGCAGACCCGGCAAGCGACTTTGACACATGGCCTGCCCGCATTAGAAAGTGACGTCACCGTCATCACGACCGAAGTTACGGCGCTGGAAACGGCGCTCGAGGAACGCACCAGGCATTATGCCGCCGTTCAGGCGCGGCACGATGCCTTGCAACGTAGCAAGTCTGATTTGGCGCAGCGCCGCGCCCTGCTGCAAAATCGCAACGCGGAATTCAGCGCGCAGCAGACCAAATTGCTGGCCGAACTGGCCTCCCGTCCGGATTTGGCGCTGGCGCAGGCGATGATCACGGCCTGCGAGCAAGACGTCGCCAAGCGGCAAGAAAATGTGGTGCAGGCCGAAGCCGGACAGCAGGCGGCCGAGCAGGCACGCACCAGCGCGCGTGAAGCCGCCCGTGCCCAGGAATTGGCCGTCACCAAACTGCGCGCCGAGGCGGAGACCATCGCGGCGCTGCTACACCATGCAGCGCCGGATGGCGAGCAGGTGATTGACCAATTGCAAGTCGCCCCGGGGTTGGAAACGGCGTTAGCCGTGGCCTTGGGCGAAGCGCTGATGGCGCCGCTCGATGAGGCGGCCGCGGTGCATTGGCGCGTCTTGCCCGCCTATCAAACGCCACCCGCTTTGCCGGCAGGCAGCACAATGTTGGATAGCATGGTGCAAGCGCCGCCGGCGCTGCAGCGCGCCTTGCGGCAAGTCGGTCTGGTTGCGGACGAAGCGGAGGGCGGGCGGTTGCAAGCCCAGCTGGCGCCGGGGCAAATTTTGGTCAGCCGCAGCGGCTGGGCGTGGCGCTGGGACGGTTATACGGTTTCGCCGGCGGCCAAGACGCCTGCGGCGCTGCGCCTGCAGCAGCGCAACCGCCTGGCGACGCTGGCCGGTGAGATTGAAGGCGCCAGCGCGGCTTTGGCTGGTCTGCAAAGCGCGCTGCAGCAGGCGG
The DNA here is from genome assembly GCA_964494535.1 of uncultured Rhodospirillales bacterium. Taxonomy (GTDB): domain Bacteria; phylum Pseudomonadota; class Alphaproteobacteria; order UBA9219; family RFNS01; genus JAGOHT01. Next base: position 2,191 of record CAZBSB010000146.1, on the reverse strand, counting down.
AAGAGCAGAGCCAACAAACGCAACAGCAGGCCGGCGAAGCGCGCGGCGCTCTGCAACAGGCCAACGCCGCGCTCAATGACGCGCGGCAGCACCATGCGCGCTACGCCCAGGCGGAAGCGGCGGCGCTCAGCCGGCAGAAGGCGCTGGAAGAAGCGCTGCAGCATCTGCAGCAGGATGTGGCGGGGCTGCTGGAGCAAGCGGCGGCGGTCGAGGCGGAAATCGCGGCGCTCCCGGATAGCGCGGGACTGCTGGCCGAGCAGGACAGCCTCAAAGCGGAACTCACGGCCAAGCGCCAAGTGTTCATCGAACGGCGCGGCCGGCTTGATCACGTCGTGCGCGATATTCAAGGGCTGCAGGCGCGCCTGGCGCAATGCGCTGGCGACCGCCAAAGCTGGCACAATCGGCAAGGCGCCGCCAACAGCCACCTGGAAGCGCTAGCATCGCGCTTGATTGAGCTGGAAGCCGAGTTGACGGCGCTGGCGGACAAGCCGGCGGCATTGCAGCAGCAGCGGCAAGCCTTGCTCAACGAATTGCAGACGGCGGAAGCGGCGCGCAGCGCGGCGGCCGATGCGCTGTTGCTGGCCGAAAAAGCCCTTGCGGAAGTTGAGCGCACGCTGAAACATGAAGAAAACGCGTTGGCGACGGCGCGGGAAAATCGGGTGCGCGCTGAAGCCGCCATTGCCGCCGCTGAGGAACATTGCCGCGTCTTGACCGCCGGCATGATGGAAAAACTGGAATGCGAACCACCAGGGTTGTTGGTGATCGCCCAACTTGACGCGTCGGAACCGCTGCCGGAAATGCCGGCGCTAGAGCAGCAATTGGTGCGCTATGTGCGCGAGCGGGAGAATATGGGGCCAGTCAATCTGCGCGCCGAGATTGAAGCCGAGACGGTGGAAGCTGATCTGGCCAAACTAACCAGCGAAAAGGCCGATCTGACTGAAGCGATTGCTAAACTGCGCCATGGCATCGGGCAGTTGAATAAAGAAGCGCGGGAACGGCTGAACGAGGCCTTCCAAAAAGTGGATGTGCATTTTCAGGAATTGTTCAAGCGGCTGTTCGGCGGCGGCAAGGCGCATTTGCAATTACTGGACGCCGATGATCCAGCCAATGCCGGGCTGGAGATTTTCGCGGCGCCGCCGGGCAAGAAAGTGCAAATTC
>CAZBSB010000146.1:0-1023 GCA_964494535.1 uncultured Rhodospirillales bacterium | reverse complement strand
ACTTTCCGGCGGCGAGCGCTCATTGACGGCGCTGGCTTTGTTGTTTGCCGTGTTCCTCACGAACCCATCGCCCATCTGCGTGCTGGACGAAGCCGAGGCGGCGCTGGACGAAGCGAATGTTGACCGCTTCTGCTCGCTGGTGTCAGACATCGCCAAGGAAACTGGCACGCGCTTTCTGGTCATCACCCACCAACGGCTGACGATGGCGCGCATGGACAGGCTGTTCGGTGTGACGATGAGCGAGAAGGGTATTTCCCAGCTCGTCTCCGTTGACCTCAGCCAGGCCGAAGCCGTGCGCGGCGGCGCAATACCCGACGACCTGACGCTGGCAGCGGCGGAATAACCTGACGGACATGACCATGATGACGGATATCGTTCATGGTCTGGTCGGCGGCACGGTGGCGGTTTTGGGCGTCACCGGTCTTAGTTATGCCTATTATGACTTTCGCTATGGCGCGCCGACTTATCCTACCAACCGAGCCGTGCGGCAGCGCATCATCGAAATTTTGCGCGCCGACCGGCAGAGCCGAGGCGCGGGCGATTATCATGTTCTGGATTTAGGTTCCGGCAGCGGCCAACTGACCTGGCATATCGCCCGCGCCTTGCCGGAAGTGCAAGTCACGGGCATCGAGATATCCCTCATACCCTGGTTGCGCTCCGTGCTGCGGCAAAAACTGCTCGGTCCTACCAACTTGCGCTACCTGCGGCGTGATTTCTGGGCATATGACTGCGGCAAGCATCAGGCCGTCATTACCTATCTGCTGGGGCGGTTGATGCCCCGCGTCAGCCAGAAATTATGGGACGAATTACCAGCTGACGCCTTAGTTCTCGCCAACCGCTTTCCGTTGCAGGAACCACCCTGGCCGTCCGCCGAAAACATAGACGTGCCTTTTTTGTTCAAATCAACACTGCATCAGTATCGCAAGCAATAACTCGTGGAGCTGAACGGGTGTCTGCCCGCCTACCCCGTGCCCAGAGTGGCCACAACGACTCCAGTTCTTCTTCCATTTCCGGTCGTTCAAC
>CAZBSB010000145.1:4810-6360 GCA_964494535.1 uncultured Rhodospirillales bacterium | reverse complement strand
GAAGTCGCGCGCGTCCGGCCGCAACGAGATCATCAAAATCTGGTCGCGCCGTTCGACGATTTTGCCGCAATTCGTCGGTCTGACCTTCGGCGTCTATAACGGCCAGAAATTCCTGCCGGTTTCGGTTTCGGAAAATATGATCGGCCATAAATTCGGCGAGTTCGCGCCCACCCGCACCTTCAAGGGGCATACGGCGGCGGACAAGAAAGCCGAGAAGGCCGCGTAGGGAGCGAAAGATATGGGCAAGCAAAAGACACAACGCCGGGTCGGCGAAGACAGCGCCAAGGCCATCGGCAGCACAATCCGCGGTTCGGCGCGCAAGCTGAACGTGGTGGCGGCCAGCATCCGCGGCAAGAAGGTGGCCGAGGCGGTGACGTCGCTCGATTTCACCAAGCGCCGCGTCGCCAAGGACGTCAAGCGCGTGTTGCAGGCGGCGGTGGCCAACGCCGAGAACAACCATAATCTGGATGTTGACAAGCTGGTGGTCGCGGAAGCCTCAGTCGGTCGCGCTTTCGTGATGAAGCGCTGGACGGCACGCGGCCGCGGCAAGAGCGCTGGCATTGAAAAGCCTTTCAGCAATCTGACGGTCATCGTGCAGGAGCGCGAGCCAGTGGCGCCGAAGCGGCAGCCGGCGGCGAAGGCCAAGGGCGACAAGAAGACCAAAGCAAGCAAACCGACCAAAACCGCCAAACCGGCGCAGGCAGGAGCATAATCCATGGGTCAGAAAGTCAATCCGATCGGTCTGCGCCTGGGCATCATCCGTACCTGGGATAGCCGCTGGTTCGCCGGGCGCGATTTCGCCGATCTGCTGCATGAAGATATTCGCATTCGCGCCTTCTTGGAAGAGAAGCTAAAGGCGGCGGGCGTGGCGCGCGTGTTGATTGAACGGCCGGCCAAGAAGGCGAATATCACGATTTATTCCGCGCGTCCTGGCGTCGTCATCGGCAAAAAAGGCGCGGATATTGAAAAGCTGCGCGCGGAACTCGGCAAGATGACCAAGGCGGATGTCAGCTTGAATATAGTGGAAATCCGCAAGCCGGAAATTGACGCCAAGTTGGTGGCGGAAAATATCGCCGGCCAGCTGGAGCGCCGCGTGGCGTTCCGCCGCGCCATGAAGCGCGCCGTGCAATCCGCCATGCGCCTGGGCGCGCAGGGCATCCGCATCAATTGCGGCGGCCGGTTGGGTGGCGCGGAAATCGCGCGCGTCGAATGGTATCGTGAAGGCCGGGTGCCGTTGCATACGTTGCGGGCGGACGTGGATTTCGGTTACGGCACGGCGCATACCACGATGGGCACTTGCGGCGTGAAGGTCTGGATCTTCAAGGGTGAAATCCTGGAGCATGACCCGATGGCTGTGGAGCGCCGCACCGCTGACCAAGCGCCGCAGCATTGAGCCGGGCAGAGATTTGACGAGATGGTGACGTAAATGTTGGAACCTAAACGACCGAAATATCGCAAGATGCACAAGGGGCGCATTCATGGCGCCGCTAAGGGCTGGACGCGCCTGAATTTCGGCGCCTTCGGGCTGAAGGCCATGGAGCCGGAACGCA
>CAZBSB010000145.1:0-4800 GCA_964494535.1 uncultured Rhodospirillales bacterium | reverse complement strand
GATTGAGGCCGCGCGCCGGGCCATCAGCCGCGCCATCAAGCGGCAGGGTCGGTTGTGGATCACGATTTTCCCGGATGTGCCGGTTTCCAAAAAGCCGGCGGAAGTCCGCATGGGTTCTGGCAAGGGCGCGGTCGAGTTCTGGGCGGCGCGGGTGCATCCCGGCCGCATCATGTTTGAGTTGGACGGCGTGCCGGTCACGGTCGCGCGCGAAGCGTTTGCGCTGGCGGCGGCCAAGCTGCCGATCAAGACCAAGTTTGTCCAGCGTTTGGGCGAGGGAGCATAAGATGGCGAGCGTGAAGGCGCAGGATATCCGCCTGAAGACGGAAAAAGAATTGGCGGAGCAGTTGCTGGCGCTGAAGCGGGAGCAACTTAATCTCCGCTTCCAGAAGGCCACGGGCCAGCTGACGCATACCGACCGGCAGCGCCAGGTGAAGCGCGAGATTGCCAAGATTCAAACGGTTATGACCGAACGCCGCCGCAAGGCCGGCGCGGCGGCTTGAGAGAGGACAAAAAATGCCACGGCGCGTATTGCAAGGAACAGTGACGAGCGACAAAGCCGACAAGACGGTGACTGTCTTGGTGGAGCGGCGCGTGATGCACCCCGTTTACAAGAAATATATCACCAAATCCAAGAAGTATGCGGCGCATGACGAAACCAATGCCTGCAAGGCCGGCGACTTCATCTCCATCATCGAATGCGCGCCCATCAGCAAGCGCAAGCGCTGGACGGTGGTGCAGGAAGCGGCGAAAGCTGCCGGCAAGAAGGCTTGAGGCATTAGGTTGAGGGACAAGGAACAGTTACCATGATCCAAATGGAATCGACCCTCGAGGTCGCGGACAATAGCGGCGCCAAGAAAGTGGCCTGCATCAAGGTGATCGGCGGCTCCAAGCGCAAATTCGCGGGCGTGGGCGACATCATCGTCATCTCCGTGAAGGACGCCATTCCGCGCGGCCGCGTGAAGAAGGGCGATGTGCATAAAGCCGTCATCGTTCGCACCCGCAAGGAAGTGCGGCGCGCTGATGGCACGTCCATCCGCTTCGACACGAACGCGGCGGTGCTGATCAACAAGGACAAAGAACCGGTCGGGACGCGTATCTTCGGCCCCGTGACGCGTGAATTGCGGACACTGGGTTTCATGAAGATCATCTCGTTGGCGGAAGAGGTGCTATAATGGCCATGAAGATTAAAAAAGATGATCGCGTGATCGTCATCGCCGGCAAGGACAAGGGCAAGACGGGCACGGTGGTGCGCGTGATGCCGACGGAGCAGCGCGTGGTTGTGTCCGGCGTCAACCAGGCGACGAAGCACAAGCGCCCCTCGGCGAAGTCCGGCGGCGGCATTGAGAAGATCGAGGCGCCGATACACGTTTCCAACGTGGCGCATCTCGACCCGAAGGACAACAAGGCGGTGCGCGTCGGGTTCAAGACAATGAAAGACGGCCGCAAGGTGCGCGTGGCAAAGCGCTCCGGTGAGCAGATAGACAGGTAGGCGGGAGCGGGTGTCATGGCGGCAAGGCTGCAAAAACATTATGAAGACGTGGTGCGTAAGGCGCTCGTCGAAAAGTTCGGCTACCAGAACCGGTTCGAAGTGCCGCGCCTGGACAAGATCGTTATCAATATGGGCGTGGGCGAAGCCGTGAACGACAGCAAGAAGGCCAAGGTAGCGGCCGAGCAGCTGGCGCTGATTGCCGGTCAAAAACCGGTGGTCACCAAATCGCGCAAAGCGATTTCGTCTTACAAGCTGCGCGAAGGGCTGGGCATCGGCTGTAAGGTCACCCTGCGCCGTGAGAAGATGTATGAATTTCTCGACCGCTTAGTGTCCATCGCGCTGCCGCGTGTGCGCGACTTCCGCGGCATTCCGGGCAAGAGCTTCGACGGCCGCGGCAACTATGCCATGGGGCTGAAGGAACAGCTGGTGTTCCCGGAAATTGAATATGACAAGATTGATGAAATCCGCGGCATGGACATCGTGATTTGCACGACGGCCAAGACCGACGCGGAAGCCAAAGAACTGCTGCGCGGCTTCAACATGCCGTTCGTAAACTGAGGGGAAACCATGGCTAAGACATCCATGATCGAAAAGAACAAGCGCCGCGCGCGCATGAGCAAGAATAAGGCGGATTCGCGCGCCAAGCTGAAGGCCATCATCATGAACAAGGAGACGGCTATGGAAGAGCGCTTCGACGCCGTCATGCGGCTAGCGCGGTTGCCGCGCAATTCCGCCAAGGTGCGGGTGCGCAATCGCTGCGAACTGACGGGGCGCCCGCGCGGCACCTATCGCAAGTTCAAGCTGTGCCGCATCAAGCTGCGTGACTTGGCTCTGGCTGGTCAGTTGACCGGCGTCGTGAAGTCAAGCTGGTAAGGAGAGACGCTGATGTCAATGTCCGATATCCTGGGTGACATGCTGACCCGCATCCGCAACGGCCAGGCCGCAAAGCTGGCGGTGGTGGAATGCCCGGCCTCCAGCTTCCGCAAGCATGTGCTGGAAGTGCTGCAGAAGGAAGGCTATATCCGCGGCTTCGGCGAAACGAAGTCCGATGCCGGCTTGCCGCTGCTGCAGATCGAGCTGAAATATCACGAAGGCGATGCTGTGATTAAGCGCATTGACCGCATTTCCCGTCCGGGACGGCGCGTTTATTCAAAGATCAAGGATCTGCCGCGCTATTATAACGGCCTGGGTATTTCCATCCTGTCCACGCCGCGCGGCGTGATGTCAGACAACGAAGCCCGGGCGGCGAATGTGGGCGGCGAAGTTTTGTGCCGCGTATTCTAAGCCAGGAATGATTGGGAGTTTGGATTATGTCACGCGTCGGTAAACATGCAGTGGCCATACCCAACGGGGTAACGGTCGAGGTCAAGGGGCAGAATGTTGCCGTTAAGGGCAAGCAGGGCAGCCTGAGCCTGATGGCGCCGAGCGAAGTCGCGGTCACGTTTGCCGATGGCAAGCTGGCCGTGGCGCCGCGCGGCACGTCGCAGCGCGAGCGCGCGATGTGGGGCACCACGCGCAATAATTTGAACAATATCGTGAAAGGTGTGACCGAAGGCTATCGCAAGGTGCTGGAAATCGAAGGCGTTGGTTTTCGTGCGGCGGTGCAGGGGCAGCAGCTGGTGCTGCAAATCGGCTTCAGCCACGAAGTGAAGGTTGATATTCCGAAGGACATCACGGTCAAGGCCGAGAAGCCGACGGTGATCAGCATTGCCGGCGCCGATCGGCAGAAGGTTGGGCAGCTGGCGGCGGAAATCCGCGGCCTCAAGCAGCCGGAACCCTATAAGGGCAAGGGCATCAAATATGAAGGCGAGCGCATTTTGCGTAAGGAAGGCAAGAAGAAGTAAGGCGTAACGGCGCGGGCGCTGGGGCGCTACGCTGCTTGAAATGAGACGGGAATAGACAGATGAACAAGACAAAGAAATTGCAACAACGCCGCAGCAAGCGGGTTCGCACGAAACTGCAGCAGGTTTCGACGCGGCCGCGTTTGTCAGTTTTCCGGTCGGAGAAGAACATCTACGCCCAGATTATTGATGACCAAAAGGGTTGTACGCTGGTGGCCGCTTCCACGTTGGAAAAAGATGTGCGCGGCGCGCTGAAAACCGGCGCCAATATCGCGGCGGCTGCAACAGTCGGCAAGCTGATTGCCGAGCGGGCGTTGAAGCAAGACGTCAAGGAAGTGATGTTCGACCGCGGCGGCAGCCAATATCACGGCCGGCTCAAGGCATTGGCCGATGCGGCGCGCGCCGCCGGTCTTTCTTTCTAATCAGACAGGGATAACACCATGGCAAGAGCAGCAACGGCAGAAAAGCAAGGCGACAGCGAAGACGGTAACCGCCGCCGCCGTCGCCGCCGCGAAGAAGGCGCGCCCGATGGCGCCGCCAACGATGCCGATCGCAGCGAGTATATTGACAAGCTCGTCGCCATCAATCGCGTGGCCAAGGTGGTCAAGGGCGGCAAGCGCTTCGGTTTCGCCGCGCTGATCATCATGGGTGACGGCAAGGGGCGCGTGGGTTTCGGCACCGGCAAGGCGCGTGAAGTGCCGGAAGCCATTCGTAAGGCGACCGATAGCGCCAAGCGCAACATGGTGCGGATTCCGCTGCGTGAAGGCCGCACGATTCATCATGACGTGCGCGGCATGTTTGGCGCCGGTATCGTTGTGTTGCGCGCGGCGCCTCCCGGCACCGGTATCATCGCGGGCGGGCCGATGCGCGCTGTGTTCGAAGCGTTGGGCGTGCAGGATGTGGTGGCCAAGTCGGTCGGTACGTCCAACCCGCATAATATGGTGAAGGCGACCTTCGCGGCGCTAGCCAGCATCAACAGCCCGCGTTCGGTGGCCAACCGCCGCGGTAAGAAGGTCAATGAGATCATCGGCAAGAAGGCGAACGATAAGTCCGGCGAAGCCGCGGCTGAGGCCTGAGTTGCGCGGAATATTAGGAGTTAAAGTATGACGAAGGGTAAGACAGTGACGGTGACGCAGACGGGTTCGTCCTTCCGTAAAAAGCCGGGAATGCGCGAAACGCTGATCGGCCTGGGGTTGGACAAGCGCCATCGCACCAGCACGTTGGAAGATACGCCCGCCGTGCGTGGCATGATTCGTAAAGTGCGGCACTTGGTGGTCGTGCAGGACGAGAAGTAATTTTTGGCTGAAGGAATGCTGTCATGAAGCTCAATGAAATCCGCGACAATAAAGGCGCGCGCAAGAAGTTCAAAGCTGTCGGACGCGGCATCGGCTCCGGCAAGGGCAAGACTGCCGGCCGCGGCGTGAAGGGGCAGAAGGCGCGCACAGGCGTGGCGCTGAAGGGCTTCGAAGG
>CAZBSB010000144.1:0-6450 GCA_964494535.1 uncultured Rhodospirillales bacterium | reverse complement strand
TCCCGTTCATGCCGCGCATGTTCATCTTTGGCTTCGGTTATAGCGCCTTGGCGCTGGCCGGACAGCTGCGAAGTTTGGGCTGGTACGTCGCCGGCACGGCACGGCGGCCGGACAAGATCGCCGACCTGCAACAGCTGGGCTTCACCGTCTATCCGTTCAGCCGCACGCAACCCTTGAGCGCCGGCACCGCGGCACTGGCGGATTTTTCCCACATCCTGCATTCCGTGCCGCCGGATGATTTGGGCGACCCGGTCTATGATCTGCATAGCTGCGATATCGTCAACCAAAACGCCAATCTGCACTGGCTGGGCTATCTCTCCACTACCGGCGTGTATGGCGACCATGGCGGCCGCACGGTGGACGAGGACACCGTCTGCGCGCCCACCAGCGCCCGCGCCATAACGCGCCTGAAAATCGAAAACCAATGGCTGGAATTGCAGCAGCGCTGCGGCGTGCCGGCGCATATTTTCCGCCTGGCCGGCATTTATGGCCCCGGCCGCAATGTGCTGCGCGATTTGCAGCGCGGCCAGGCCAGCCATATCGTCAAGCCCGGCCATGTCTTCAATCGCATTCATGTGGAGGACATCGCGCAGGTGCTGTTGACCTCCATGCACAAGCCGGCGCCCGGCCGCATCTATAATGTCTGCGACGACATGCCGGCCAGCAGCGACGCTATGCTGCGCTTCGGCGCGGAGTTGCTGGGCATGGCACCGCCGCCACCCGTGCCCTTCGCGGAAGCCAAACTCTCGCCGATGGCGCAAATATTTTATGCCGACAGCAAAATCGTCAGCAATGCGCGGATTAAGCAGGAGCTAGGCGTGCGGCTGAAATATCCTAGCTATCAAGGCGGGTTGCGGGCTTTGCGGCCTTAGTCGCGGCACAATTCCGCCAGGCTCGGAGCGCGGCGCTGGCGTGTCATCTCCACCAGACCGAGGCGGGACAGGCCGAATACCTCAACCCCCGCTGGATCATCGCGCACCGCGCGGCGCAGCGCCGCCAATAATTTTTCGCGCTCCGCCGCCACGCGCAGCGTGATGAAATCGGCGACGACCACGCCGCCGATATTACGCAAGCGCAATTGCCGCGCCAGCGCCTTGGCCGCGTGAATATTCACCTGCAGATGGTTCTGCCCCGCACCGGCGTCAACATCCACCGCCACGAATGCGCGCGTCGGCTCAATGGTCAAGGCGCCGCCATCCGGCAACGCCAGCGTCTCCGCCATGGCTTCGGCCAGCAGCGCATCCCAATCCAGCGCGTCTTTATCCTGGCGCAGCAGGGGCAGCAAATCTGGCGCAAAAACCTGTAGCCAGGCGCGCGCCGCGGCCAAAGCTGGTGCTGATTCAAACATCATGGCTTGCAGTCCAGCGGCGCCATCCACCACGGCACGCTGCCAGCAGGATAACGCCGGCAGGTTGGGTTGCGCGGCTTGATGCTGCAGAAAGGCGGCTTCGGCTTGCAATTGTTCCGCGCTGGCGGAAGCAGCCGTATGGCGCCAGACCCAACCGCCGGGCAACTGACCTAGCCAATCCGGCACGGTTGCAGCCTTGCCGGCGCGCCGCGAGGCTTTCACGCCCTGGCCGCCCGGCAGATGCACAAGAAAGCGGCCGGTCAAGGCGATGTCGCGGCTCAGTTGCGCCAGCTTGCCCTGGCGCGGCGCGGTCTTGATTTGCAGTCGAACAGTCGCGCCGGAAGCTGGCGCCGCTTTACCGACATCATGCCAATAGCCTTCCAAGCCTTGGCCGTTATTCTCCCAACTGACGATCGCCGCGCCCTGACCCGGCAGCAGTTGCTGCACGCGAACGGTCACGACCGCGCCATAGAGCAGCGGTTCAGTTGTTGCATCCGCATACAAATCAGTCACGCCCGCCGTACCATCCAGAGCGGCATAGGCCAGACCATCCCGCACGGCGAAGACCAGCCGAGTCATCGCGCTGCGCGCAGCCACTGCGCCACGCTGAACAAATCAAGCCCGACGATGTTGCTATAAGAGCCGGAGATAAAATTGATGAACCCGGCGGCGCGGCCTTGGATGGCATAACCGCCGGCTTTGCCGATGCCTTCGCCTGCCGCCACATATTCCGTCTGTTCCGCCGCCGTCAGGCGCCGGAATTTCACCACGCTGGTCACAAGTTGTGTGCGCGATTTGCCGTCCGGCGCGATGAGACACAAGCCGCCATAAACGCGGTGCCGCCGGCCGGACAGCAGCGCCAGGCAGGCCGCAACTTCGGCTGCTGTCTCTGCCTTGGGCAGCACCCGCCGGCCGCAGGCCACCACCGTATCCGCCGCCAGCACATATTCCCCCGGCCGCTGCGCGGCCACCGCCAGTGCTTTCGCCCTGGCCAGACGTTGTGCAAGATGTTGCGGCAGTTCGCGCGGCAGCGGTGTTTCGTCGAGTTCAGCGGGAATAATCGCGGCGGGAACGATGCCCAATTGCGCCAGCAGTTCCACGCGGCGCGGCGAAGCGGAAGCGAGGATGACGGGCAGAAAGCCGGTCATTATTTGTGGCGGAAATTGATGCGCCCTTTGGTCAAATCATAGGGCGTCATCTCGACATTCACCTTGTCGCCGACCAGCACGCGGATGCGGTTCTTGCGCATCTTGCCGGACGTGTGCGCCAGCACTTCGTGCCCGCTCTCCAGCTTGACGCGGAACATGGCATTGGGCAGCAATTCGGTCACCACGCCGGCAAACTCGATGAGATCTTCCTTGGACATGCAATTCCTGACAGGATGTTGGTTGGGGCGCAACGCGGCGCCAAGCGGGCGCCAAGGGCGCGAAAATGGCGCTATTGCCGGCTGCCGTCAAGATAACCTTTTGGTTTATGGGCGTTTTGCCCGCCGACTGGTAGTTTGCGGCGACTTTTTAGGCTGTTTGCGGCTTTTGCCGGTTTTCTCCGCCGCAGCCCGCGCCGTGGCCAGCGCCCGCCGCCCCCAGAGCAGCGCCGCTTCCGGGTCGTCCAACGCTTCGTCCGGCAAAGTCCAATAGCCGAGTTTGACCGGCTTTTCGCGTTTTGGGTTGTGATAGAGAAAAGGCTGGGAACCGGCGGCGGCGTACAGCGGCTCGGACGCCGCATCCGCTTTCAAGTAAATCTCTCCGTCAGAGATGAGGGCAAAAAACAGCCCGTCGCCATAAATACCAGAGCCGCCGAACATGCGCTTGATGGCGATGGCGGCCAGCGGCGCGAACAATTCCCGCGCCAGCTCAGCAGCGGCGCCATGCGGTTGATCCGCATTCTGTCGCGCCGGCATCAGCGATGGCTCCAGCCGCCCAGATGCAGCGCCGCGACCAAAGTGAACAGCCGGCGCGCCGTGCAGCCGTCGAGCTTGATTTTATCCTGCAGCAAATCGCGCAACAGGCCGGCGGCTTCGTTGTGGGTGGTGCGCCGGCCGGCGTCTATCGCTTCCAGCTGCATGCGGTTGGCGGACTGCGCGGCGGCGTAATAATTTTCGCACAGAATAAAATAATCCCTGATGAAGGGGCGCAGCGGCTGCAGGCCTAGCGTGATGCGCTGCTCTGCCGCGTCGCCATCCGTCCGCAACAGCAGGACGAGCTTATGGTCTTCCAGCGCCAACGTCAGGTCATAGGGTGCCGCGGCGGCGGCGCCGCCCACCACGAAAAAATGTTACTGCTGCAGCTCAGCGATCGCGGCCTGGATTTCCTGCTCGATATGCGGCTGGCGGCGCACCACGCCGCTGTCGCGCATGGTCACATGCCGCAATTGCCGGGTGGGTTTCATGCCGCCTCCGGCGCCAGGGCGGCAAATTTCTCCAGCCAGGGTTGCAGCCGCGCAAACGCGGTTTTATAGCGTGCACGGTTGACGATGAGACGGGATGAAACCTCTGCCATCACTTCTAATTCCACGAGATTATTGGCGCGCAGCGTGGCGCCGGACGCCACTAGGTCAACGATGTAATCCGCCAGCCCCAGCACCGGCGCCAGCTCCATGGCGCCCGCGAGATTGACGCATTCCGCCTGCACGCCCTGCGCGGCGAAGAAGGCGCGCGTCGTGGCCGGATATTTGCTGGCCACGCGCACGCGGCCGGTCGTGCGCGGGTTGGGCAGCGCGGCGCCCTGCAAAGCGCAGAGCGAGAGACGGCAGCGGCCGATGCCCAAATCCAGCGGCGCGTAGATTTCGCGGTCGTCGCCTTCATTCAGCACGTCGCTGCCACACACGCCCAGATCGGCGGCGCCGTGGCTGACGAACGCCGCGACATCAAAAGAGCGTACGCGGATAATATCCAGCCCTGGCACATTGGTGGCGAAGCGCAGCTGCCGCGCGTTTTCGTCCGTAAACGCCGCTTCCGGCGCGATGCCCACTTGCGCCAGCAAAGGCTGGAACTCCGCCGCGATGCGCCCCTTCGGCACCGCCAGAATCAGCGGCCGGTTCATGGCGCGCTCCGCTTCGGCTCGTGCGATGGGCATTTCTCCGTCGGCCAAGGTGCGCCGAAATCCTCCAGCCGCAATTGCCAATCGCGCAACTGCAACCGCAATTGCGCGCCGCCGGCAAAGACGAAGCGCAAGGTGTTTGCTTCCAGCACCAGCGCCAATAATTCATGCAAATCGTCCTTGCGGTTTTGGTCAAGCGCCGTGGTCTGCACCTGGTCAACACCCTTGACGGTCAACGCGCAATTCACGCGCTCGAAAGCAGCATCATCCGCCGCCGCTTCCCAGCGAAAGCGGCTGAAGGCCAGCATAAATTCGCGCGCCGCCGCGTCATAGCGCATGTCCCGCGCCGCCAGAATGGCGTCTTGCAAAATGGCTGACATCACCGCCACGCCGTCTGCGTCCTTGGCCTGCAGTTTCAGCGTCTCAGTCATGCCGCCTGCGCCCTTACGCGCTTAATATCGGCGCCGCAAGCGGCGAGTTTGTCTTCCAGCCGCTCATAGCCGCGATCGAGATGATAGATGCGCTGCAGCACCGTTTCGCCAGCGGCCACCAACCCCGCCAGCACCAGGGAGACGGAGGCGCGCAGATCGGTCGCCATCACCGCCGCGCCATGCAATGCCGCGACGCCGCGCACCATGGCGGCGCCGCCATGCACGGTGATATCGGCGCCCATCCGCAGCAGTTCCGGCACATGCATGAAGCGGTTTTCGAAAATCGTTTCGTCAATGCGCGACGCGCCGGCCGCCACGCTCATCAGCGCCATGAATTGCGCCTGCAAATCGGTGGGGAAGCCAGGGAACGGCTCCGTCGTCACATCCACGCCGCGCAGCGTGCCGCTGGCGCGGCGCACACGCAGGCCGGCCGGCACCGGTTCGATCTGCGCGCCCGTCTGTTGTAGCAGGCGCTCCACGCTCTGCAAATGATCATGCCGCGCGCCGGCCAGCACCACGTCACCATCCGTGATCAGCGCCGCCATCATGAAGGTGCCGGCTTCGATGCGATCCGGAATCACTTCATGCCGCGCCCCGTGCAGCGCCGCCTGGCCTTGCACCAGCAGTGTATCGGTGCCGATGCCATCAATCTTGGCGCCCATCGCCACCAGGCAATGCGCCAGGTCGGTAATCTCCGGCTCGCGCGCCACATTCACCAACCGGCTTTCGCCCTTGGCCAACGTGGCCGCCATCAGCACATTCTCGGTCGCGCCGACGGAAACCTTGGGGAACACCACCTCCGCGCCGCGCAACCCTTGCGGCGCGCTGGCAAGAACATAGCCGTCCACCAGTTCGATCCTCGCGCCCAGCGCCTCTAGCCCGCGCAGATGCAAATCCACCGGCCGCGTGCCGATGGCGCAACCGCCGGGCAGCGAAACCTTGGCCTCGCCGCACCGCGCCAGCAACGGCCCCAGCACCAGGATGCTGGCGCGCATTTTTCGCACAATGTCATAGGGCGCGGTGGTGTTGGTAATCTGGCCGGCGGTGAATTCCATCACGCGGCCGATATGCCCGTCGCCCTGCTCGCTGCCGTTCAGACCGATGCGGACGCCATGCTGCCCTAATAAATTAGCCATAGTAGCGATATCGGCCAGATGCGGCACATTGCCGAGCGTCAGCGTCTCCGCCGTCAGCAGGGCGGCGGGCATCAGCGCCAGCGCGGCATTCTTGGCGCCGCCCACGCGGATCGTGCCCTGCAGGCGGTTGCCGCCAACGATCACCATTTTATCCATCAACGTCCCCTAACCACTCTCACGGCAAGACACAATCCAGCCAAACTTTTTGCTCGACATGATAATACAAATACGGGGCGCCGCCGCCATGTGGCGCCAGCGACACCGGCTCATAGTCACGCACCCATTCCAACTGCACGGTCTGACTACCGCAGGATTGTGTTGTGACCATGGCCTGCGTCGCCCGTTGCGCCGGGTCACCGCCACCGAACAGGGCAAGCGGCCAGGCCGTTTGCCCGCTTTCTTTTTGTGCGGGCCTCAAGAATCCACGCGTGCGGCCGTTCCACCCCTCAATCCCGCGCCAACGCCCCGCCCACCGTGATCGAACTCGGCACCGTCTC
>CAZBSB010000143.1:0-6465 GCA_964494535.1 uncultured Rhodospirillales bacterium | reverse complement strand
GTATCATTTCCGGCAACACGGTTTCGCTGTCATGCAGCACTACGATATTCCGCATCAGGTTTTCCAGCTGGCGCACATTGCCTGGCCAGGCATAGCGCCGGAACAAAGCGGCGGTGGCCGGCGCGAGAGCGGTGAAGTGCTTGCCGTCTTCTGCCGCGAATTTTTGCATAAAATGCTGCGCCAGCAGCAACACGTCGTCATCGCGCTCCCGCAACGGCGGCAACTCCAGCGGTACAACATGCAGCCGGTAATATAAATCTTCGCGGAAGCGGCCGGCTTTAACCTCGGCCAGCGGGTCACGGTTGGTGGCGGCGACAATGCGTACGTCAACCTTCACTGTCTTGCTGCTGCCCACGGCCTGCATCTCGCCGGTTTGCAGGAAGCGCAGCAGCTTGACTTGCAGTTCCAAGGGTAGCTCGCCCACTTCGTCCAGGAACAGGGTGCCGCCGTCCGCTGCGTTGCCAGCGCCGGGATGGTCGCTCACCGCGCCGGTGAAAGCGCCTTTGACATGGCCAAAAATCTGGCTCTCCAGCAGATTATCCGGAATGGCGCCACAATTGAGCGGCACGAAAGCGCCGCCGCGCCGTGGGCTGGCCTTGTGCAAAGCCTGCGCCGCCAGTTCCTTGCCGGTGCCGCTCTCGCCGGTAATAAAGACGCTGGCTTTGCTGGCCGCCACTGCATCAATCGTGCGATAGACCGCTTGCATGACGGGCGACTCGCCGATGAAATCATAGTAGCAGGCAGGCAGCAGCGCGCCGCGCAGCTGCTGCACCTCCTGCGTCAGTTGCTGGTGCTGCAGCGCGTTTTGCAGCGTCACGCGCAGCCGCGCCGCCGGAAACGGTTTGACGATAAAGTCAAACGCGCCTTCGCGCATCGCCTCCACCGCGATATTGATGGAGCCATGCGCGGTGATGACGATGGAAGGCAGCTTGAAGCCTTCGCGGCGGATGAAGCGCAAAATGTCTATCCCGGTCATATCCGGCAGCTCGACATCCAGCACAGTGGCGGCGAATCCGCCCGCCCGCAACGCCTGCTGCGCCGCCACGCCTGTGCCGGCAATAGTCACGGCATAGCCAGCACCTTTGAGATATTCCTCATAGGTGTGCGCGAGGGGCTGGTTGTCTTCAACCAGCAAAATGCGGGACGCGGGCGACGATGTCATAGCCGGACGGCTTGGGCTGAAGAGAAGGGGCGTTGAGGAGAAGCAAACGCTACATTCCCCCAATTCTTCCGCCTTGCCAAGAGGCAAAACAGTTCTTGCAAAATGGAGAGCAGGCGGCGTGATGCTAAATGACGGGCAGTGAGCGCGTTTCCTGCAGCCTGGCTTGGCCGCCGGCGAGCAGGCCGGTGATGGCGCCATTCACGCGCTGCAACTCAACCGTGATGCGGCTGGGTGAAGGCGACGGCATATGGACACCTTGCCGGATGATAAAAACATCCTTTCGCCGCTCGAGCCTGTCATGCTGATAACACGCCAAGGGGCCGGCGGCCATGCCGGTGGCCGCTTCTTCGTCAATGCCGTAAGCGGGCGCGAACATGCGGGTGTAGGCATCGCCGACTGGCGGTGCCTCAGGCTGGGCGAAAGCGTAAAAACCGATGAGGTTGTGCTGCCGGCTCAAGCGCGCAATCGCCGGCTGGTCGGGCGCGAGCGTGGCCAATATATTTTGGTAGCGCAACGGGATGATCAAGAAGCGGTTGCCGGTTGAGACGATGATGGGCGCTTGGTCGGGCAGCATATCCGCTGCGGTGATGCCCAGCGCCGCCATAGCCGCATTGCTAACGTCTGGCGTCAGCGGCTCATAGAGCGGCGCTGTCTGTTCCATGAAGGCCATATTTCCCGCGATGCGGATAGCACGGTTGCCCTCAATGGTTTCCTTGGCCGTCCAACCTTCGGCCACCAGACCGCGCTGACGCAAGAGCGCGAAAGTGGCGATGGTCGCGTGGCCGCAATGGGCGAGCTGGCGGGTAGGCGTGAAAAACTCTAGTTTGAACGGCGCTTGCGCGGACGTGGAAACAAACGCGGTTTCCGATAAGCTAACCTGTCGCGCAATCGCCTGCTTCTGCGCGGCCGATAAAACATCAGCGTCCAAGACCACCCCGGCAGGATTGCCACCAGCATCGCCATCCGTGAAGGCATACACAATATTAACGGGGACGTGCATAAAATGGCTCCGCTTGACAATATCTCAAAATTGAGATGGTGAGCAGCACAGCAAAAACAAGGCCAATAAGTACTTCCTTTGGCTAAACTTGCCGCTAGCGCCAAGATTCAGAAAACACACTTAAGCCAGTGGCAAGGTGCTTTCGCTGTGGCATAATTTGTCGTGCAAAGCAATCACGCGGCTAGCCTCCGGGTGAATGACGGGGTTGCCGTAAGATTTGACAAAGTGACAAGAAGCGTAAGCGGTTGCCACTTTTTCATAATGTTCGATCCAGGCAGTGCGGCGCGGCAGTCGTTCCGTCGCCACTGGCCACACGCCAGGCCGTGGCCGCATTGCTCCCTTTATGCCAATCCGCCAGGGCTTAGGCGAGACGCGCGCACGGAAACATTGCTGGCGCAGGCACATTTGGGCATAGACCGGATCAGCTTTCAGTAGCGCAAAGCACTGGCTGACAGCCGGATCAGACGCGGCGAAGACTGAATGCGTAATCAAGAGCCGCAGGCCGGCCGGTGTGCGGTAGAGCCGCGCGCCCCAAGCGGGCGACTGCGCCATGAATTGCTCAATCCGGCGGCAGGCGATGGCCTGCTCGCCGCCGGCCAAAGACAACCGTAACTGATGCAGGAAGCCGCAGAATGTGTGACTGAAGCAGGCCACCAGGACAATCAGCAGTGCCAGCCATTTCTGACCGGTGGCGATATAGACAATAAGAGCAGTCAACAAAAGCAAGGCAAATAGTAGCAAAGTGTGACGCAGTGGCGGTTTGCAATCGAGATCAATGTCAACGAACAGCACATGCGGCGTGTTTAGACAGTGGGCGCCATAGGCATTGCGGGTGATCACGCAATCGCCGTGTCGTGCCAGAACTTCTTCGCGGATGGGAATGCCTTCGGCGCCGTTATAGGCGCATTTTGGTTCGCTGCGCGGCAGTTTTTCGCCGGCGAGCAAGCGTTCCAGCGCGGCAGCGGCACGCGTTTCAGCATGTTGCTGTGCTTCGGCTGGGCTTGTATCAGACCAGCCGAAACGGCGGACGGTGACTTGCTTGCCCTTAAGGCGTTTCTGCAAGCGGCTTTCCGCCCAGAATTCAGGAACGATCATCCAGGAATTTAGCAGCGAAGGTTTGGAGACAGTGGGCTTAGGCTAATAGAACCAAAGGCTCGTGGTCAAGCTGTTGCATTGTAAATCCATTGCCGAAAGGATGTGCTACTGGCGAAATTAACCAATCTGGATCGACTCGGCGTTATTGCGAATAATATTTAGCTATGCGCCGTCTGTGATATCGGCAATAGTCGCCTAAGTATCCTGCAGGAGTGGCTTTGTCTGCACCAGCGAAGGCCTTGCGATCTTTTATCTTGGCTTCAGTTATGGCAGCCAGGGCTGAGCCTGCCTTTCGGCCGGGTTTAATCTTCGCCTATAATTTCTCTCAAGACGGCGCGGATGGCCCTTCTGCAGCCAGACGGCTGGCGGGGCATACCGCCCAAGAGCGTCAACAGAATGCCCAGCGCGGTCACAGTCTGCGCCGGATGAATATCTGGAACGCCCTGCGCCGCACCGGCCAGACGGACGATAACCAGACAGTCGAGCAGACGACCGCCGGCATGGGTGCTGAGCAGCGCGACGCTTGGCTGCAGCAGCAACTTAACCAGACTGTTAACGATATGGTGGGTAAGGGGCTGCAACTCGACAGGAACAATATTGGCACGGCCTATTTCGCGTCGCCGGAAAGTCCACGCCGCGGTACCGGCGTGGATCATTGGAGTGGCAAAGACCATGTTGAGGTCAATCGTGACGATGTACGACATCTCACTGTCAAGGAGTTGCGTTCGGTGATGGCGCGCGAGGTAGCGCACACTCAGCAGAAGCTCGACATTCCGTGGAATCAAGCGGAGAACGCGCCGGAAATATCAGCTGCGAAACGCAATCACATCGCGGACGAGAAACCCGCTGATCAGGCAGCCGCCTTCACCTACGGAGCCAAAACCTATAATAACGCCTTGCGTAAACTTTATGCCGTTCCTGACATGCTCCAGTCCCCCACGCATGACGGGCGCGGAGCAGTGCTGTCGGACGGCAGCTTTGACCCGCACGCGCCGCCGTCAGTGCGCGAAAAAGACGCTAATCGCGCCAAGCGTGAAGTTCGGCCGCAGCCGCAAGCGCAACAACGGCAATCACCGCTGTCGCGCTAGTTGTTTGGTTCCACAGTGAAGTGGGCTAACTGGGCTAACATTGAGGCGTTCTGTGAATATTAAGCTTTATCCATTTATGGGGCCGGGATCTGAATTTTTTCACGAGTTGCGTTTGACCCCGCCGGAAGTCGATTCGGATATGGGGTATTGGATATATGGGAACAAAGTCGCCTTTATATTGTCGCAGCGCTAGTGCTACGGGTTTATTATCGAAAGCGTCGAGTTTTGTTCAATGCTGAAGAAACATCATCAGGTAATCTGGAAGATGGTACGCGCGATTAAAACCGATCCTGCTGATGTAAGGGGGCTTCTTGCCACGATATAGACTGGTTAGCCAACTAGCTTGAAGTAGCGTAACCAAATTGTCGATCACAATAGGGCGCTCAGGCATTGATGTTCCCAATGCCGTCTGACAAGTGCTTCAACGCTTGCCCGAACACATGTGCTCGGGTACTTTGCTTGTGTCGCGATGGGCCAAACCAAGTGCCCAGATTTAGGGAGGATTGGTGGAGCTGATGAGGATCGAACTCACGACCTCGTCATTGCGAACGACGCGCTCTCCCAGCTGAGCTACAGCCCCACTATGCAATGACAGGGTTATGCTGCCGTTGGGGCGGGGTGTCAAGCGTTCAAGAAGCGCATGGGCAGTGTTTCTGCCGCTCGGGCAAGAAAATATTCCATGCCGCATCAGTGGCTTGCCAGGCATGGTGGCCGAGCGTAAGTTGCGCCATCCTTATCTTGGGCGGGGTGGCCATGTACTCGGTCTTGCAGATCATCTATGTGATGATTTCCTTTTATATGTGGGTGTTGATCGGCGCGGCCTTGCTCAGCTGGCTGCGCGTCTTCAACGTCGTCAACCCGCGCAATGAGGCGGTCATCAGAATCGGCGACGTCTTGAGCCGGCTGACGGAGCCGGCCTTGCGCCCACTGCGCAAATTCGTGCCGACTTTGGGCGGCATGGACATGTCGTTTCTGGCGCTATTCTTCTTGCTGATGTTTTTGCGCTTCCTCATTCAAAACAACGTGCCAATGGCGCTTTAACGGCTGGACGGGAATAGGGTAGTCACCATGACGGCGCGTCTGATAGATGGCAAGGCAATCGCGGCGGGGTTGCGGCAGGAAATTGCCACGGCGGTGACGGCGTTGCGCCAGCAGCATAGTGTGACGCCCGGCTTGGCGGTCGTATTGGTGGGGGATAATCCGGCCAGCCAGGTTTATGTCCGCAACAAGGAGCAGGCGGTGCGGGAAGTGGGGATGCAGTCCTTCCCCGTGCATCTGCCGGCCAATACCGATCAAACCACGCTGCTTGCGCATCTGGCGCGGCTGAATGCCGATGAGCAGGTGGACGGCATTTTGCTGCAGCTGCCGTTGCCGGCGGGGCTGGACGCCAACGCGGCGCTGGCGGCGCTTGACCCCGCCAAGGATGTTGACGGCTTCCACTATGTGAATGCCGGCAAGCTGGCCAGCGGCTTGCCCGGCCTAGTGCCTTGCACACCGCAGGGCTGCATGATTTTACTCAAATCCGTGTTGCCGGATTTGGCCGGTAAGCACGCGCTGGTCATCGGGCGCTCCAACATCGTCGGCAAGCCCATGGCGCAGCTGTTGCTGCAGGCCGATTGCACCGTGACGGTAGCGCATTCGCGGTCACAGAACCTGCCGGCGCTGTGCGCGCAGGCGGATATCGTGGTGGCCGCCGTCGGGCGGCCTGCCATGGTGCGTGGCGCCTGGCTGAAACCCGGCGCGGTCGTGATTGATGTCGGGATGAACCGCATGACACTTGAAGGAGTCAAAACCAAATTGGTAGGCGATGTGGCGTTTGACGAGGCGCTGCCGGTCGCCGGCGCCATCACGCCCGTGCCGGGCGGTGTGGGGCCGATGACGATTGCCTGTCTGCTCCGCAACACGTTGCTGGCCGCCTGCGCGCGGCACCGCGTGGCGCCCCCCGCCGCGCTGGCCGCATGATTACCGCTTATTGTCGTGACAACGGGAAGGTGACGGCCAAGCCGATCACCGAAGGTATGACCATGCCGCCGGATGTCTGCTGGCTGGATTTGCACGCGCCGAGCGATGCCGAGCGCAGCCTGGTGATGGGCGCTGTCGATCGGATCACCGCCTCGTGG
>CAZBSB010000142.1:0-6481 GCA_964494535.1 uncultured Rhodospirillales bacterium | reverse complement strand
GGCATGGCCCTACGCGACCTGAAAGCCGTAGCCGCTCGCGTCCAGCGTGCCAACAAGAACATGCCTACCCTGCACGTTCTAGCCTCACCTGAGAACCTGGATCGTAACGACGAGACCCAGAAGCGCCTATATGACTTTCTGGTGAAGAACGATGCCTTGAAGGATGTCGAAGGCGCAACCCATGAGGGCGAAATCTACGTCTTCGCCTCGGGTGTCGCCGACGAGTTCCGGGCAGAGCATATCCTCGCCATCCACGAACCAACCCACTACGGCCTAAGATCAGTCTACGGCCATGAGCTTGATTCCGTGCTGCAACTGATCTACGCCAGCAATGCCACGGTGCGCCAGAAGGCAGATGCTTTGAAACGCTCGGACGTGGATTCCAATGTCGGCGCGGTAGAAGAAGTCTTGGCCGACATGACGCCGGCTGAACTTGTGAAGCTGCGCGGCTGGCGTAGGCTGGTCAAGACCTTGCGCGACTGGTTCCGAGATCACGGCTTTACGGCCATAGCTAACCGGCTGGACGGCTGGCTCAAGTCTGGGCTGACCGATCAGGCGAAAGCTGACTTGTACGTCGCCGACGTGGTAAACGCCGCGCGGGAGTGGGTGAAGAACGGTAAGCGTATGGGGTTTGCTGCGGACGGGACGAACTTGTCTGCAACCCGCTCCGGAACCATCACCGTGGACGGCGTAGAGCGACCGCGCACGAACAGCAACGGGAAGCCAATTGCGGTGACGGATGAGGGGTTGCGGAAT
Source organism: uncultured Rhodospirillales bacterium (assembly GCA_964494535.1). GTDB lineage: Bacteria > Pseudomonadota > Alphaproteobacteria > UBA9219 > RFNS01 > JAGOHT01. Next base: position 5,725 of record CAZBSB010000142.1, on the reverse strand, counting down.
TTTTGGCGCTGGTTTTCTCCATCACCCGGCCAACTCCTTGATGGCCTTTCTGTAGCCGAAGTAAGCAGTCTGAAGCGGGATACCGAGGCGCTTGCCGATTTCATTGAAAGTCAATCCGGATTCCCTGAGCCTGACCGCTTCAAGGTAATCCCATCCTCTGTGTTCAGCCATGTGACAGGTGTGGTCAACAACGACAAGATTCTCGACACGGTTGTCAGATCGCTTCCCGTTGATGTGGTGAACTTCCTCAGAGGAAAGCAAGGAACGGCCAAGGATGCTCTCCATGACGCGGCGATGCTCAAAAAGGTGTTTTCCGTTTACCCAGCACCTAACGTAGCCCTTGGGGTCAACCCATCTGGCATCGCGGAGCTTTTGGTGCGTGTGGTAGCAAACACGGGAGCAAAAATTACCGGCCTGACTAACGGGACGTTCGAAAGAAATACCGCAGTGCTTGCAGACGCAAGTGATCCTGTTCTTGGCGCTCATGTTCGTAAATCTCCAAGTGGAGACTTGGGAATTATATCAGGGTTCGGTGATAGCAAGGTGGTGGACGACCAGGGTAGGCCGCTGGTGGTGTATCACGGCCGTAATGCTGGATCATATAACCCTAACGCAGACCAATCCGAAGCCTTAAAGAAAGAGGCAAACGATATTGAGAAAGAGATGCGTGATGCTTTCGGAAAGGATGAAAACGGATACCGTACGCAACTCTATCCTACGCACCCGAAATATGCGGAAATGATATCGCTTCGGCGCAAGTCAGAAGAAACTCGGCAGAAATGGTTTGTAGACGCGGATCTTGATGGTGCGGCTTTTGACCCATCAAGAAGCGGTGACGTTGGGGTTCACTTTACGCCGGACCCGTCCGTTGCCAGCACATTCGGCAAAGATGGAGCTGTTTTCCCTGTGTACCTGAAAGCCGATGTGTTTGGTAGGGTCGGAGATGTGTTCTCGCGCTACCAAAGTTTAGTGGATGCGGTTGATGAATTTGAACGATTGGGCGCGCTCGACAAAGCGGACGCCGACCGATTCCGCAAGAAGGCAGAGAAACTTGACGCGAAGGATTACCGTGACGAGAGGGACTGGGGCGCAAGCAATGGCGTAGTCAATTTCTGGAATGACCTGAACGCAGTTCTAATGAGGTCCGAGAACGCTGGTTTCGTTTACCGGAATGATGTAGAGGGAGGCGGCGACTCATATGTCGTATTCGCCGCAACCCAGATCAAGTCTGCCATAGGAAATTCCAGCAAGTTCGACCCAACCACCCCCAACATCAGCTTGAGCCGCCGTGGCCAATCGCCCTTGGCTGCCCCGTCCCTCCCTTCGCCGGCGGTAGCCAACAAGCTCAAGCGCATCGGCCAAGCCAGCAAGCTGAAGAACTTCGTCATCCCGCCCGAAACCGGGTTCCGCCAGCAACAGCGCATCTTCCAAGACAGCATGAACCGCTTCACGGTGATTCAGGATTGGCTGGCCGAGCAGGGTGTCGCAGACTTACCCTACGGCCTCATGGACGTGTACCGGGCCGAGGAGCGCATGCACGGAAAGATCGCCTCGCGCATCGAGGACTTCCGCGAAAAGCGCCTTACCCCGCTGATCAAGCGCATCCACAAGGCCGGCTTCGAGATGGCCCAGATCGCTGAGTACCTGCACGCCAACCACGCCGTCGAGCGAAACGAGCAGATCGAGCGCATCAACAAGGCCGCCGTCGATGTCAACGGGGACCGGAACGGATCGGGCATGACCGATGCCGAGGCGGCCGCCGTCCTGTCCACGTATCAAGCCCTGCCGAACTTCTCCGAGTTCGAGGCATTGGCCGAGGAGGTCCGCTCGATCACCGACAGCACCAAGCGCATCCTGCTCGGCGCCGGCATCATCAGCCAGGACCAGGCCGACGCCTGGGATGCGGCCTACAAGCACTACGTCCCTCTGCGCGGCAATGATGAGGGCGGGACCGCCTCCGGTAAGGGGCTATCGGTCAACGCCAAGAGCGAGCACAAGCGCGCCATGGGCCACGGCGATCGGGAAAGCGGCGAATGGATTGTGGAGAACATCATCCATGCCCACGAGCGCGCGATCTACCTGGCCGAGAAGAACGTCGTCGGGAAACACCTGCTCACCCTGGCCGCTTCCGTGCCCAACGCGGATCTCTGGACGGTGTCAAAGCCGGCCAAGCGCGGCGTGATCATGCCGGGCCAGGTGGCTTTCGCCGTCGCCTACAAGGGCAACGTGGTCGCGTCCTTCAACACCAAGGCTGAGGCCGAGTCGTTCGTCAACCAGTCGGTGATGAGCAACACGGCGCGCGCCAAGAGCAATTACACCGTCAACCGGACGGTGGGCGATCCCCAGGTGGTCTACATGGCCTCCGGGCAACTGGCCGACAACGAGGTCCAGGTCTACGTCAAAGGCCATGCGGTGCGCATCCAGTTGATCGACCCATTGCTGGCCAATGCCTACAAGCGCTTGGGTCAGGAAAACCTGACCGGCATCATGGCGCTGGGCCGGGACATCAACAACTTCCTGTCCAGGGCGTACACCGGCCTGGCGCCCGAGTTCATCGTGACCAACGTGCAGCGCGATTTACTGTCCGGCATGGTGAACATTCTCGGTGAGGAGGGCGCTACCGTCGCCGCGCGATCCTTGAAGAACTGGCCAGAGGCCATGTACCGCATGTCCAGGTTCTCCGTCACCGGGAATGGCGACCCGTGGTTCAATTCCTACCGGGAGAGCGGTGGCAGTACGGGCGGCGCCTACATCGGCGACCTGGACCGTATCGGGCGCGAGGTTCAGGCGACCTACGACGAGGCCATCGGCGTGTTCCGAATGTTCCGCGAGAACCGGACGGGTAAAGCATCGCTGCTGGCGGCCAAGAAACTGCTGCACATCTTCACGTTCTGGATCGAGCACATGAACGCGGCGGCCGAGGGTGGAATGCGCCTGGCGGCGTACCGGGCCAAGATAGAAACCGAGGCCAAGCGCCTTGGGGTCACCGCCGATGTATTGCGTGACGAAAAATCCCTGCGCGCCACCGTCGCCAGAAACCGGGCCGCCTCGCTTGCCAAGAACAGCACCGTCAACTTCAACCGCAAGGGCGAGAAGGGCGCCGAGATCAACGCGAACTTCCTGTTCTACAACGCGACCGTCCAGGGTTCGGCCATCACGGCGCACGCTCTCGCCAAAGGGAAGCACAAGGGCCAGGCATGGACCGCAGTGGTAACGCTGACCGGATTAGCCGTTTTGCTTGCCTCGCAATTCGGCGATGACGAATGGGAGGAAATTCCCCAGCACGAGAAGGACCGCAACATGCTGATCAAGCTGGGCGACACGGGCTACGTGGCAAAGTATTCTGTGCCCTATGGCCACGGACTGGCATTCGCGATGGGGAACTCGCTGCACGACCTTTTGCAAGGCAAGGCCGCGGGCGCCGTCGGGTACCACATGGCCAGCGCGGTGTTCGAGAACCTGATGCCCAGGAACCCGCTCGGCGAGGACGCGAAGAGCCTGGAGGATTACGGGTGGACTAACTTCGTTCCCGAGGGGGCGTTCTTGGGGGTCAAGTGGTGGTCAAACATCGGCATCAACCGGGATGGGTTTGGCCGGCAGATCATGCCGGAGTCGAAATACGACGAGACGCAGCCCGACCACCTGAAGATGTACAGCACCCTGCAAGGCAGCATCTACGACAAGATCACCAGCTCGACGAACAAGGCAACGGGCGGTACCGACACCCAGGCCGGCAGCGTCGACGTGTCGCCGGAGACCCTGCAATTCCTGTTCGAATCGATCACAGGTGGTCTTGGTCGGTTTGCCGTCGACGAGGCAAACGTCGCTAAGTTGGCCGCGCAAGGCAGCGCGCCTGAGGTCAAGGAGGTGCCTGTCGTCCGCAAGTTCGCCCGCGAGCGCAACCGGGCAAGCGACGCTCGATCCGAATTCTGGGAAACGCTAGGCAAGGCAGAGGACTACATTGCCAACCGGACTCGCGCGGTGAAGGGCAACGACAGTGCCGCCCTGGAGCGTATGGAGCGCGGGCACGCGGATCTGTCGAAGAAGGTGAACGAGTTCAAGGACGCCGCGACGGCAATCCGTGACTCGATTAACCAGAAGCGCGACGACGACACGCTCTCAGCGGCAAAGAGGCGAGAGGCTATCCACGAGATCGAGACGGGTTCCGTCGAGACCTTCCGCAAGATGCGGCATCGCCTGGACGACGAGATGGACCTGCTGAAGGAGTGATTACCCGGCCGCGCGCTTGCGCGGCTTGAAGGCGTTGAGGAGACCGACGAGGTGCGCGCTGCGTATCACCGGGCCGAACATTTGCCCGAGCGGCGCCGGCTTATGCAGTGGTGGGCGGATTGGGTTGATGCGGCGAGGCGTTAGAGCTTCCATCACTTGTATGACCCAAGGTTGCTTTTCGTCGGCCAGGGCAACGAGCCACTTATCCGCCGCACGCACTCACTGACACTGCCGCAGATGAACAGGTTTTCCGGTCGGTTGTCGTTGACGACGTTGTTGATACGAAGTACGGGTTCATGGCGCTCCAACAGCCGACCAATTGCTTCCGACGCAATCTTTCGGTGCGTGCGAATGTACATGGCGACAACGCCATCCCGTGGCATGTAGGTAATTTGAAAGCCATCCGAATCTATTGAAACCCCACCTTTCCATTGTGTGTGTTGATCGAGCACCATCACGATGCGCTGGCACTTATCTGAGCAGAAACGGCGCGGCTTGCCTGGGTGCCACGATTTGAGGCGCGCAAAAGCTCCACCGCAGCACTCACACATGAATGTTTCGCGCTCTCCGGTTGTTTGCGCCGTGTCGTAACAAGTCTTCGAACAAAATCGCGAGCTTTCTGTCATCTGCGAGGCTGGGCGCGTAAAATCATTCCCGCATTGCTCGCACTTTCTGGTCACGCGATTCATTGAGCACGCCATTGAGCAGTACCGAAAATCTTTCATTAGCGACGGTGCTCGGGTAACGGATTTGCCACAGCGGGCGCATTCTTTTGTCACTTTCTCAAAAGAAGGCGGTGCTCGTTTTGCCCGCGCTTTCAAGTTAGCAACTTCGTTGCGCAACTCTTCAATCTGCTTCTCCTGCATCGCTATCAGTTCAGCATCTGTCATAGCTTCATTTCGCTGATTTTCTTCGGTATCACACCTTCACGAACATCTTGCCGCCGCCCTCGGTCCACTTGCTTTCGATGGTTCCGGCCTTGGCCATGGAACGCAGCGTCTTGGCCGACTTCCCGGTGTACTTCTCGGCATCGGCCAGGCTCATCCACCGCTTGGTATCTCGTTGCTGCGCAAGTTGCGTCAGCGCCGAATCTATCGCCGCCCTGGCTGCAAGCAGCGCCGCCGTCAGCGTCTCAACGTTCACGTTGGCCGTGCTCATCTTGGCGCATACCCCGCTTCGGCCAATACCCGGCCGACCAATGAGGTCGAATCGATCATCTGATACGCCTCTTCCTGGCTGACCGCGTTGCTTCGGCAATCGGTGAAGCCGATCCGCTTGCAGAGTTGAGCCAGAGCCCAGGCTTGGTCATCGGTCAGGCCGACTTGCTCCATGCGGCCGGCGTCGTTGATTACGGCGATGGTGGACATGGTCATTCGTCCGCCGAATCCGACACCCGTATAGTGGCGCATGTCAATGCGCCGACTGCCTTAATCCGGTCATTCGCCAACGATGCCCGTGACGCTCACGACATGGCGTCGCGACTTGCCACCACGAC
>CAZBSB010000141.1:0-6486 GCA_964494535.1 uncultured Rhodospirillales bacterium | reverse complement strand
CGAGGTAATTCTTCACCGCGTTGGCGCGACGCTCACCCAGCGCCAAGTTGTATTCGCGGGTGCCGCGCTCGTCGGCATGGCCTTCCACGGTCACGCTCTTGCGCGGATATTGCTTCAGCCAGGCGGCCTGCTTGTCCAACGTGGCGCGGGCTTCCACCGTCAGTTCCGAACGGTCATAGCCGAAGAACACGCGATCGCCGACATTGATGACGAAATCCTTCTCAGAACCAGGCGTGGCCGACTGCTGATTACCGCCATCAGGAATTGAACTATTGTCATTACTCGGCCCGGTTTCGCAAGCAACGGCAAGCACGGCCACGGCCATCAGGGACAAAACTTTCTTATACATCGTGACTTCCTCCAAAAGGTTATGGCCGAACAGATTGACGTCGCGCAGCACGCCCAGCCGATTAAGGACAGCCCGGCAAAGGCCGAACCAACCCAAAGAAGCTGCCGCCCACCGCATACCCCGATTGCCGCGGGCGAAGCCTTCACCCGAAACAAGCAAGACGCCGTGGCGGCCGGCAACGCGTTTGTCAACGGTAAGCCGGGAACCCAAGGGGGATTGGGCTGCCCAGAATCACTTGGCCGACAGATCGTGGGGGCGAAATTAGCCCCAGACGTGCGGAGAATCAAGCCTCTGCGCCCGAAAACCCACGCCGTCTGTGGACAAAATCCAGCATTTTGTCGCCTGTGGCGCGCCGGCCACACCAGGCCTCCCTACATGCCGGCGGGAATTTTCCGAACCGCTGCAGTCAGTCATTGCATTCGCGGGCGCATGATTTATGCAGAAGCAGAGGACGCGTCATGTATCGCCTATATCACCACCCGCTGGAGCCGTTTTGCCGCCTGCTGCGCCTGCTGCTGGCGGAAAAGGAGCTGCCGGCCGAATTCATCACCGAAAACCCGTGGGAGCGGCGAGAGGAATTTCTGGCGCTCGCCCCCGGCGGCGAGGTGCCGGTGCTGGTGGTGCTGGAAGACGGCCAGGAACTGACCCTCGCCGAGCCCTATGCCATCATCGAATATCTCATGGAAACCCAGCCGCGCCCCGATTTGCTGGGGCAAGCGCCGGCCGCGCGGGCGGAAGTGCGCCGCCTGGCCGGCTGGTTCGGCCGCAAATTTTATGATGAGGTGACGCGCTGCTTGGTGATCGAGAAAGCCTACAAGCGCCTCTCCGGCCAGGGCGGGCCGGACAGCGCCATGCTGCGCGCCGGCTATCACAACATCCATTATCATCTAGATTATATCAGCTATCTGATCGAACGCCGCAGCTGGCTGGCCGGCGCCACGCTGACGCTGGCCGACCTGGCCGCCGCCGCGCAGCTTTCGGCGGTGGATTATCTGGGCGACGTACCCTGGGCGCAGCATGGCGCGGCGCGCGACTGGTATGCTCGCCTCAAATCGCGGCCGAGTTTCCGCAGCCTGCTCGGCGACAGGCTTGCAGGATTGCCCCCCGCGGCGCATTATGCCGATCTGGATTTTTGAACCGCCACCTTTCGCCGCAGGAGCCCCCGATGCCAACCTATGCCCGCCTTTGCCTGGCTCTCCTGCTCTGCGGCACTTCCATGCCCGCAATGGCGGACGAGGAAACCAAGCCCGATGACCGCGTGACGCTGAGTCTGCAAGCCGAAAACTGGGTCAGCACCAGCACCGCGCGCGTGGTGCTGCAGGTGGATGCCGCCGTGGCCGGCGCCAATGCCGGCACGATGCGCGACGCGATGCAGAAAGCGGTGGAAGGCGTCGTCAAAGCTGAATGGCGCTTAACCGGCTTTGCGCGGAGCGCGGACGCCACCGGCCTGGAACGCTGGAACGCCAGCTATGAAGCACGGGTGCCGGAAAGCGCGCTCGGCGGGATTCATGACACGGTCAAGAAGGCCAGCAAGGCGGGGATGCAGCTGACGGTCGGCGAAATCGCCTTCGACCCCACGCTGGCGGAAACCGAAGCGGCGCAGGCCAAACTGCGCACCGACATTTACAAGCAGGCGAATGATCAGCTGGCGGCGCTGAACGCGGCGATTCCGAACCGGCAATATCGCATCGGCGCGATTGACTTCATTCCCTCGCAGGGCATGGTGCCGCCACCGATGCCGATGATGATGGCGAGGCCGATGATGGGACGCGCCATGGCCATGAGCGCGGCCGGCAGCAGCGGCGCCATGGAAGCTGACGTTGCGGCCGAAGCGCCGGAAATGCAGCGCTCGCAAAAAATCGCGGTGCAAGCGCAAGTGACCTTCAATGCCCTGCCGCCTGTCGCCGGAAAATAACCTTTCATGTTACAAGCTCATATGGTGCCGCCGCGCGCGGGCGGGGCGGCCGACTCTATTATCGTGCTGCTGCACGGGCTGGGCGATAGCGGCGCCGGCCTGCTAGACCTAGCGCCGCCCTTGGCCGCCTATCTGCCACGCACAGTGTTTTACAGCCCGGACGCGCCGGAGTCGTGCGACATGGCGCCCATCGGCCGGCAATGGTTCGGGCTACAAGACTGGTCGCAAGACGCTATCTTCAACGGCGCCGAGCGCGCGGCGCCTAAACTCAACGCCTATCTCGATGAAGTTCTGGCAGCGCACAACCTGCCGCCCAACCGCCTGGCGCTGGTCGGCTTCTCTCAAGGCAGCATGATGGCGCTGCATGTCGGCCTGCGCCGGCCGGCGGCGCTGGGCGCCATCGTCGGCTTCTCCGGCGCGCTGGTGGGGCCGGACAAAATCGCCGGCGCCCACCGCAGCAAACCGCCCGTCCTGCTAGTGCATGGCATGATGGACACCGTGGTGCCCTATGCCGCGATGCCGGCCTCGGCGCATTACCTGCAGCAAGCCGGCGTCAGCGTGCTGACGGAAACGCGGCCGATGCTCGGCCACTCCATTGACCAAGAAGGGCTAGCGAAAGCCGCATTGTTTCTCAGCCAGCATATCGGCGCGGTCACCGCTGCAGGCTGAGCGTTGTGGCGACACGGACAGCTTGAAGAGATTGTTCTTCTTGATGACACGAGTGCTGGCATTAAGTTTACGCGACAAATTATAGTGTCCTACTTTCGGATATAATGCGGCTGTACAGCAAATATGACTGATGTGGAGAAGGCGGAGACAATCAAGAAACCGTCCCTAGAACACGTGCTGCGACGCGTGCAGCTTGTGTTTCTCGCCGCCGCCATTGCGGACGTAATGTTGTTGGTCTGGTTCCGGCACATTGGCACTGGCTACCATGCCCATATCTGCAATGCCGCCATTACTGTGCAGCTCCTGCTTTACGGACACAATATCAATCGTGTGCTATATGTTCGCATGGTAAGTCTCATCGGACTCTATTTTGCCGTGGGTTATGCAGTGTTATCCACGATAGTTTTGCCTGATGCGCGATTAGTATTCTTGAATCTTGCGCATCAACCCCTACAGTTTCTTTGGCTCAAGGTTAACGCTGGTTTGATTGTTCTCATAACCTGGTTAGTTCTCGAACTGCACAAACCGAGTGTGGCGGAGGCCATATTAAAAGCTAACCCGCTCGCAAACGATATTATCGGGTCGCAGAAGAAATCTCTGCCATATGTGTTTCAACTTGTATTCGTTACAATCTTTATGGCCATAATGTATTCGTCACTACTTCCCGCGAGCAAGAATAAGCAATTTTCTGCTCGAGCTGTGAGTGAAGCAGAATTATCGCTGAGAAAAAACAGCGAGGACATGAAGTATGAATTTTATGTCGAGTGGCTGGATGCAAGTTACAGTGACACAAAGGGCACACATGTATGGGGCAAGGTTTCTGTCTATGATGGCAAATCCCTTCAGAGCATACCAGTCGAGTGGAATGAGAAATAACGAGACACTCCGTTACGACTAAAGATCACCACGCCGGCGGCATATAACCCAAAATTAACGCCTTTGAAGTTTTGGCGTTACTACAAACAGTAGCCACCCCACTGTCTTGAGTAGTTTATGGACAACAGCAAGACCACGCCACCAGAACCCGTTGATTGCAATGGGCGGCGGGTGGCGGTCGGTTCGCTCGTGCGCGTGTTGAGCCTGGCGGGTGACTGGTTTGACAAATTGCCACGCGACGAACGCGCCAGCGTTGCTTCGATGGTCGGCGAGGTCTTTCCTATCGAAGAGATTGATGAATATGGCTCGCCCTGGGTGTGCAAGAACTGGCCAAACGAAGCGGCAGGCACGCACCTGTCGCACTCCGTCGCGCTGGCGTCGAACGAAATGGAATATGTTGGGGAAGCAGCCGGCAGCGACAAGGCTCTCTGAAGGTTCCTGAAGCAGTGTTCAACTCCGTTGGCGCGCCAGCGATCGCAATCAGCCTCTGGGCAATTGCGACGGCATCTGGCATTGTATTTTGAGGCTTGGATGGTCGGCTACACTAGGGTAGATACGGACATATCCGGAGGGCATCATGCGGACACTGCAACTTTGGTCGCTCGTTCTGGCACTCATTCCAGCCCCAGGGTTTGCCGCGTCTGGTACTCAGGTGGATGACCTTGGCACGCGGGTGCAGCTGGCTGAAACTGCGGCTCTTGCCATACTGAACTTTCAGCAAGGCGATGTTGCCAGCCTGACTGACGCAAAGGCCTATTTCACGCGGGAAGGCTGGGATGACTTCTGGCAAAGCATGGCAGGATCGCTTGACCTGAATAGCGCGCCGACTTTCAGCTCGACCTTCACGCCTGTCGGCGCCGCGCTTGACGTGACGCAGGACGGTGACACGCTTAGCCTGACGCTGCCCGGGGTGTTGAAGCACCAAAGCCGAAACCCAAACGGCGCCTCTGCCAGCGCCGCGTATCGCGCCGAGATTGATGTGCGCACCACGGCGAACGCGCTTAAGATTGAAATGCTGAAGCAACGCACTTGCGGCGGCGCGGCGATTATGTCTGCTTGCCGGTGATGCAACGTCACACGGCGCTCTCCGCTTTCGCCGCCCATTGCGTTCAAGTGCCGGTGCGCGAGCGGTTTATGTATGAAGCCGTGAAGCGGCCAGCCAAATTGCATGAGCGGATATGTCATCAGGCGCAGGATTTATTCTTGCCGACATTCCGCGACGGGCAAGTGACCTTTACTGTGGATGAGCCTTGCCTGGTGCATCACCCCACCAAGGGTTTTCAGGAAATGCTTTGGCGGGATATTGAGGGTAAGATAGGGCTTTATGGCGGGCTGCTGGTCATTTCGCTCCAGGCGCGGAAATTTTATGCGGAGGCTGAAGCCAACCTCACAATCGTGGTTTGGGCTGGTGGATACTAGGCGATCGCGGCGAAATTCGCTCTGTAGTGAGCAGTATTGCTTGGCATCATCAAACTGGAAGGTTTTTTGAGTTGTTCGCGGGTTAGACTACAATCAGCTCATCACTATTCAATGGGGATGAAAAATGCCTTTGCGCCTGCTGTGTTTATTCCTGATGTGCTTGGCTACGCCTGTCTTGTGGGCGGAGGCCGCCGTTGCTGAATCCGCGCCAACCGCTGGCTCGGCACCGTTCAAGCTGTCGCCGACAAACCGTCTGCTCTTGGATGCCGGGGGTAAGGCGCTTGAGTCCAGCCTCGCCAGCATGAAGGGCGATAATGAGGCTGCCGCGGCGCTGAACCGTGAGGCTGTTGCGCTCTATGATAAAATCCTGAGTCAGGAGCCGCAGAATATCAAGGCGCTCAAGGGGCGCGGTCTGGCTTTGACGCAGCAAACGCCAGGAGCCGGGCAAGCCGATTTCGAGCAAGTGATCAAACTGTCTGATGCGGCAATCGCCAAGGATAATAACAATGCCCAGGCCTACTATGATCGCGCCACCGCGCATCGGGCGATGGAAAATTATGGCACGGCGCGCCAAGACTACCAGCAAGCCATTGCCTTAAAACCTGATCGTAGCAATTGGCCGCTGGATTTGCGCGCTATGGAAATTGAAGCCAGGGGACACGCGGCACGGAAATAGCCTATCCAACCAGCGCCACAAAAGAAGTTGGCGCGGGGGAGGCTCGCGCCAACCAGGGAAAACTTATTTACTTCAGCGTGTTGCTTGACCAAAGACTGGCGGAGAATACCTAAAATGTATTTCAGGTTAGCACTCACAATTTGTGCCGTTCTGATCATGATCGGCTGTGATGAAGTCACAAAGATTGATGCAACGAAGGAGCAGGCCGCTGCCAGTGGCTCGATTGCCAGAGGTTGGTTGCCGAACATATTACCGCGCAGTTCGACGTCTATCAAAACAACGAATGATCTTGACCTAAACACGTCGCGGGCATCGTTCGCATTTGACCCGGAAGAGTGGGACAGTTTCGCCGCGCATTTGGTACCGCTCGGTCAAACCAGGCCACCGTTCAAGGACTGGAATCGCACGGTGGAGAACTACCAATCGCGTGGTTATGAGGCGAAGGCTTTTGAGGGTGACCGGAGTTGGTGGGTATTCTTTTGCAAACCGACCGAAGGGCGCTGCGAGGGCTTTATGTGGCCGCGGCGAGATCGTGCGGCGGCAGATAAGTAAGGCCAGCTACCCATCAATACGAAAATTGCG
>CAZBSB010000140.1:0-6519 GCA_964494535.1 uncultured Rhodospirillales bacterium | reverse complement strand
CTGGATGAGGCAACGAAACCACCCACGCGGAGGTTTCGAGTGAGTCAATGCGCCCCGACCCGAACGCGTGACCCCCTCGATACGCTGACCCGGCCACCGGTGGGAGGACCCTGATGACCGAAACGACATCGGAGCGCCGCGCTGTCGAGCCGCTCCCGCCCGACGATCTGGTTCAGGTGACGGCGCTGCCGGACACCGCTTCATCGCGGGCGGACAACCCGATGGCGGTGCTCAGCGCCGTCAGCACCGCGGCGTCAGCCACCCCGGCGGCGATCGACGCCATCGCCGCGGCCGCCCGGTCCAGCTCCGGGTTGCGGGTGACCTTCCCGCCCGAGGTCATGCAGGGCCTTCGCGACGGAACGCTCAAGCTCATGCGATCCACCAAGGGCGGGCACCTGTCGACGGCGGTCGACTCGACGACCAACCAGGTGGCCGCGCACGGTCGGGTCGTCGGCGACGTGGCCGGCACCGGATCGAAGGCCGCGATTGGGGCATCGCTCGCCACCGCCAGCGTGGTGATGCTGCCGATCGCCGTGGCCGCGCTCGCGTCCTACCAGCAGCAGAAGCAGCTCGAGGCGGCGCTCGCCGACATCCGGGCGACGCTGAACCGCATCGAGGAGCGCATGAAGGACGAGGAGCACGGCGTGTGCGACGCCGCCGACGCGTTCATCCGCGTGGCATCCGCCGCCTCGGCGGCGGGACCGCTGCCCCCGTACCTCCGTTCCGAGCTGGCCGCGCACCGGGCCCGGGTCGAAGCCGTGTACGCGGCGCGGCGCCGGTACGTGCGCCGGTTCAAGAACGAGCTCGAACGCCAGCAGATCGCCCGGGAGGCCAAGAAGGGCGAGCCTCAGCCGTGGGTCGACGAGGTGCAGGACCTGGCCAAGGACGGCACGCTCCAGGAGGAGCTGGTGCTGTTCGTGCGGGCGCTCATCGCCCAGAGCCAGCTCGACGCCTTCGCCGCGGCGTGTCTGGCCGACGAGGGTCTGCCCGACGTGGCCGCCCGTCTGCTCGACGAGTCCGAGCACGAGCTGCGCCACGAGTTCTTCGACCTGCACAACCGCCTGAGTCCGCTCGCCCGGATCGAACCGCCGCGAGGACTGAAGGAGCGCATCCCGCTGATGGGCCGCAACCTCGAACGGGCGCACGAGACCGCCCGCACGTTGGTGGAACAGCTCAACCTCCAGGTCCTGCCGAACATCCCCGAACCGGACCGCACCCGCGCTCTCGTGATCGACCTCTCACCCGACGACGTGCGTGACGTGGCCGTGCTCATCCAGGCCCGGTAGGCGTTTCGGCCACTCTGCGAAGCGGCTCTACGCGCTCATCTCGCTGCGGGAAAGAGCCTCAATACAGGTAGCTCCACTTGCGGAGCATCTGCTCCAGCTCGAGTTTCAACGGCTCCTGATCCTGTGTCCCGACCGCCGATTCCAGCCGATCGGCGAGCTCTCCGACCGTGGCTGCATCGGAGTCGGACACGAACGGCATGACGTTCGTCCGTGCACGGTCGAGAACGGTTCGCACTGCATCCGGGATCTCGAACTCGGGGTCCGCTGGCTCTGGAAACCCAGCCGGCTCAACCTCGGCAGCCATCTCCTCCACCCGCCGATGCATCTCCACAAGGGTGGGAGCATCTCGGCCGGCCACCTGTGCGATCGTTCGGAAATCGATCTCAGCATCCGTTTGTCGGTCGACGACCCTGATCCGGAGCAGACCCTCCTGGTCGTAGCTGTACGTCACCTCGACAGCGGCCTCATCCTTGGTTCGTGTCTCGGGAAGCCGGATCGACCAACCGTCGAGAACGATGTTGTCCTCGTCTTCCAATGGCCGGCGCTCATCACCTTCCACGACGATGAGTTCGATCTCCTCCTGGTAGTCGGTCCACGGCACGTACGTCTGGGTGTGGCTGAACGGGAGCGTCGAGTTTCGCTCGATCATCACTGAGAAGGACGTGCCCACGTCCGGGTCCGCCACGACCAGGCCGAGTGAGTGCTCCGTCGTGACATGCACGGAGGAACCGCTCGACCCGCTGATGATCCCCGCTGCCAACGCTGCCCCCTCAGCAACGGCCGTCATCGGGTCGACACCTCCCGTCGGCTCACGATCGACCAGGTGAGCGATCCGCTCTCGCAGCGCCGGCACCTTCGACCCACCCCCGATCAGCACGAGGTGGTCAACCTCCGACAACGACATCCCGGCGTCCGCCACGACCCCGAGGATCGGTCGGTCCACCTTCTCGAACAGAGGGGTCAGCCACCGATCGACCTCGTGTCGGCTCAGTCGACGGGGACCGACCTCCGGGATCTGCAATGCCACGTCGGCCTGCGATGAGAGTCGGATCTTGGCGAGCTCGATGTTCAATCGCAGTTCCTGCCGACGGTCCTCGGTCCACGCCTCGTAGCCGTCGATCTGAGATTCGAGGTTCCGCAGGATCGCACGGTCGAAGTCGATTCCCCCGAGGCGGACCACCCCGGACGAGGCCTGCTCCATGAACATCCCGTCGACAACTTGGAGCAGTGTCACATCGGTCGTGCCGCCCCCGATGTCGACCACGAGAACGGTCTGGTCGCCTCCGACCCGGTTCGCGAAGGCCATCGCCGCCGCAGTCGGCTCGTTCAACAACCAGGTTGTCTCGATACCGGCGAGGCCCGCGCAGATCCGGGTGCGGTGCCTGGCCACCCCCCGGGAGTTGGCAGGCACCGTGACCACTGCCTGATCGAAGTCGACTCCAGCGGCGGCAGCGCCGCTGCGGATCCGCCCGAACAGTGCTGCTCCAGCCTCCTCGGCGAGGATCTCGGTTCCACCCACCGAAACGGAGTCCTCAGTGGCGAGCAACCGCTTCACCGCATCCAGTCGTGTGGGGGATCGCTTCGCCTCCCAGCCGTAGGTCCAGTTCCCACTCGGTGTCGTTGCGATCACCGACGGCAACAGGCGGTCGAAGCCGAGTGTGGCCCACTCGCCGGGAGGATCGTCGATCGGGACGACCTGGACGCTGTGTCCGTCGAACGACCCCAACACGGAGTTGGTGGTGCCGAAATCGATACCGAATGCAGTCACAGTCCGTCCTCTCACACGGTCTGGTTCGATGCGTCCATCACAGGAGCATCCTCGCCTGGTTCAACCAGAGCGCCCTCAACTGAACGCGCTCGGCCGAGTCGTATCAACGCGCCATTCTCGTCGATGTATGCGGGTTCGACCACGGCCCATTCGGTCGACTCCGGGCCGCCGAAGAGATCGAACAGCTGTGGGTCCTCGACGGTCACGACACGCACCATTCCACTTGCCTCGAGCATCTCGGCAAGCAATCCGTCGAGCTCGCGTGAAGAAGACCGGAAGACGGCCGCGTCGATGCGAGCCAAGTCCACCAAACGCGCTCGGCGGCTCTCGACAGCTCCCACAACCATCCGTCGAAGCCCCTCATACGCGGCATCGCTCGGCGAGGAACGCCGCGATGAGCTGCCGACGATCGCCCCTTCCAGCCGCTGCACCTCGTGCTGGAGCGCGGCGACCCGGTCGGCGACCTGCTGCAGCATCGCTCGGTCTCGCTTGTGCATCATTCCCCTTCCGGCGATGACGGTTCGTAGAGAGCGGTATGTGTCAGCTGGGCGGAGTCGAAGAAGGCCGCGATGACCTCTCGTAAACGAAGGCATTCGAGCTCAGTTCGCCGGTTGTCGTCCATCGGCTCCGTCGTCCGGGGCAGCCGGATCGGGCCCGGCCGGAACAGCGATCCTTCAGGAACTTCGACGTCGCCGCTCGAACCGACGGGAGCCCGCAGGAACGAGAGGTCAGATCGCAGGTCGGGTCGCTTGAACTGCGACAGCGCCCAGGTGAGGTCCTCGGCCCCGATCGGGAGGTCGAGAGCAGCGAGTTCCCGTTGACGCTTCGCGAACGCACGGGTGGCCTGCTTGACACTTGATCCGAACTCGACTCCGAGGACGAGGTACGGACTCGTGCGCGCCCGATCACTCATGCAGCCTCCGATCGAGGAGGGCCAGAACTTCTCTCAGGGCCATCTCGCTGTCGTCGGCACGTCCGATTCCGTCCACCCGACTGCATCGGTGCTTCACCTCGCTGATGTCTCCCAAGACCGAGGTGACGCTCTCCTTCAGGGCATCACCGGATGTCCTCTGGCGACGATGCAGCTCATCCAGATCCGACTCGGTCGAGAGGCGGGACCGCAGGTCTCGGTAGATCTCTTCCATCTGCTCGGACTGTCTGACCAACTCGTCGGTGTGCCTCATCCAGCTCAGGCAGAACGCCATGACCACAGCTTCACGAGTCTGCGCGAGCGCTTCGGTCACGGAGTTGACGTCCTCGAAGCTAGCGAGCACCGCGAGTCGGTCCGCCCGGTCCAACCCGTCGAGCCACAGGAGCTCGGGTGGAACAGCGTCCTCCTCGTCGCCGATGTAGGCCACCGCGAACGCACGAGTTGCCAACATGGTCAGCAGCACGTCGTGGCGTGGAAGCAACGGAATACCGGAGTTGGTCAACCGCATCGCCAGCAGCGGCAAGAACAGGTTGCACGGATCGAAGTCGTCGTCGACCATCTGAGCGATCAGCCACTCCGAAGCCCGGCGGCACTCGTCCCTCAGCTCGTTGGAGGTGTCGTCCGTCGCGCTCTCCACCAGAAGGTCGATGACGGGTGCGATGCCGCCGGTCCGCGCGACCGCAAGTCGGTGCTCGAGGCTGGCAGCGTGCGGCGAGTCCTGCATGTTCGATGCATCCGCCACCCATTTGGGATCGATCTCGACGAGCAGGGACAGCGATGCGATGTGCTCCGCCAGTGGAACATCGGCCACCGTGGTGGCACGCAGAGCCAAGACCACTGTGTCATCGAGAAGTTCCGGGTCGCATCCGGTCCCGAGTGCCACTCGTGCAGCAATGCAAGCGGCTCTGCCTCGGAGGAGCTGGTCGTCGGTCTGCACGAGCAATCGACACAGCGAGGAGAACGCCACGTCCGGGTCTCGATCGATCGTGACCAGTGCATGGTTCACCAGCAGCGAGTCCGTCGCCTGACCGGCGGCAGCCGCGCCGAACCATCGTGCTGCGGTGCTGTCATCACCTTGCATCCACGCAGCAGCGCCACAGATGCTCTGTGCCTCATCGCTGATGGGTTCGTCGTCAGCGAACTGAAGGCAGGCACGCGCTTCGGCCAGCGCCTCGGACCACCGCCACGTGAACAGGGCATCCTTCGCGGCCTCGAGATGTGCGTGAGCGGCAGCAGATCGTGTCAGTGGGTCATCCACGATGACCGGATCGAGCGCTCGGAGTAGGCCACCCATCACGTCCCACGTCGATCGGTCGACGATCGCCGACCGATCGACGCTGCCGGAGCTGAGCGATCGAGCAACGGCGAGTGCGACGGGACGGACGTCAGCGTCCAGGAGAGGTATGAGCTCGCCGGCGACCCGAGGGTCACCGTCCTCGAGTTGCTTGAGCAGTCCCAGCATCCGAGTGGAGCCCTGATCGGATTGCTCCCCCCGTTGGATCTCCCGCCGCACCAGTTCGTCGGTCTGTCCGAGCGTGCGAAGGGCAGCATCGGACAGCGCTGTCGGATCCATCCGCGCCCAGGCGTAGGTCGAGCTCGACGACTCAGACTGGGGAGGCGGAGCGTTCGATGGCGCCAGCCATCCACGGTCGATCGCTTCGTCCAGAACGTCGACGTCCACACCATCGACCGACGTGATGGGTTGACCCTCACCGCCGCGGAGCAGCCGCAGAGTGTTGAGGGCCGCTGATTCCCCCAGTTCGGGGCGCAACCACTCCCAGTCCTCGGCATTCTCGACGGCGGCAGCAGCCGAGACTGCCGTCGCGTTCGAACCGTCATCCCAGAAGGGGCTGGTCCTCGGAGCCGAGCACCTCGAGACGAAAGCACCCACGACCGCGCGCGGATCACGGTCGCGACCCGCCAGGAACCGCAGGAGGAGCATCACAGGTTCTTCGTGGAGTCGTTCGACGGCGGAGAGGACAGCGGAGCAACGACGCTGATCGTGCCGCCACCGCTCACAGGTGTCGAGCAGCACATCGACCCGATCGGGGTACCTGTCGGGAGGGAGGGCGAGAGCGCTCGCGAGCGCTCCGTCGAGATCGCCGGAGTGCCAATGCGACCACATCTCCAGCCACCCGGTTTCGAGATCTGCGAGGCCGGCGAACCGAACTGCTTCGTGAGCCCCCGCCAACACAGCCGCCTGGGCGAAGGAACGTCGGCGCCCCGGTGTGGTCAACAGGGCAGCGGCCGTGTCCCGCAGTCCTCGCGTGAACAACCCGAACGCACGGTCACCGTCAGGGGCTCCCCCGTGGACCAGTCCACCCGGGTCATCTCGATCTCGACTTGCGGGCCGTAGTCGACCTGTCCGCCGGCGTGGGCGATGGCCCACCGGCGGTCCGGCCCGGCCGCGAGGGACACGATCGCGCGGCGGACATCCGGGGATGTCGGGTCGGACGACGAGCGGGGCGGGGTCGTCGGCGGCGGCCCCGTCGGCGGCTGGGGCAGGTCGGGCGTGACCGGCCGGGTGAGCAGCG
>CAZBSB010000139.1:0-6545 GCA_964494535.1 uncultured Rhodospirillales bacterium | reverse complement strand
ACGCATCTCAACACGCTCAGCC
This sequence comes from uncultured Rhodospirillales bacterium, assembly GCA_964494535.1. Lineage (GTDB taxonomy): Bacteria > Pseudomonadota > Alphaproteobacteria > UBA9219 > RFNS01 > JAGOHT01. The sequence continues at coordinate 6,523 of CAZBSB010000139.1, read as the reverse complement.
TGAAGGCCAGCCAGCTGGCTGCGTTCAGTGCGCTCATTGCCTATGACGGGCCACTGATGCTGCAGGCCACCGAAGCCGGCACCTATAGCCTGCAGGGCAAGAGCGTGACCGGCACGTTCAGCATCACCGGCTCCAGCGGCAATGATTATCTGGCGGGCAACAGCGCAGCGCAGACGTTGGCGAGTGGGGACGGCAATGACCGGCTGCAAGGCCTGGGCGGTGCGGACATTCTGCTCGGCGGTAATGGCGATGACGAATTTCTGACCGGTTTCACGGAGTCCCCGGCCGGCGAGACGATTGACGGCGGCGCCGGCTTCAACACCATCAGCAGCTGGAACGTGGATTTGAGCAACGCCACGGTCAGCAACGTGCAGAAGCTGAACGCGGCACTGGATCGCGTGACGCTCACCTCCACACAGCTGGCGGGCTTCACCACCCTCACCACCGGCTCGGCGCAGATTGATCTCATCGCCGCTGGTGCGGGAACGTATAGCCTGCAAGGCAAAAGCGTGACCGGCAAGTTCAACGTCATCGGCTCAACCGGCAACGATTATCTGGCGGGCAACGGCGCCGCGCAGACACTGACGGGCGGCAACGGCAACGATGTGCTGCAGGGCGCGGGCGGCGCGGACGTAATGCTGGGCGGCGACGGCGACGACGAATTCCTGACCGGCTTCAACGAATCCGCCAACGAGACCATCGACGGCGGTGCCGGCAACAACACGCTCAGCAGCTGGAACGCCGACCTCTCCACCACCACCATCACCAATATCCAGACGCTGGGACTGCATTTGGACAGGGTGACTGTGACGGCCGACCAGTGGAACAGCTTCAGCAGAGTCATCGCTTATGACGGTCCCTTCGCCATCTATGCGGCAACGCCAGGTGCGTATCGGCTTTGGCCGGTCGTGAATGCGCAGAGCTATTCTTTTGTAGGCACCTCAGGCAACGATACGGTGCTTGACAGTTCCTTAAACCTCTTCCCAACCAGCAACCGAACGATCAGCACTGGCGCCGGTGATGATATACTGCTGCTCGGCATGGACAATGACACCATTTATGCCGGCAGCGGTAATGATGTCATTCACTATGGTGGCGGTGCTGATATTATGTATGGCGAGGACGGTGACGATGGCTTTACAGTGAGTGCCGCTCCGCCATTCTACAGCGACAACTACACGATTGACGGCGGTAGCGGCTACAACACCCTTACCAGCGCCGGCGACGATATTTCCTCTGCCAGCATCTACAACATTCAAGAACTCTTGTTGTCATTTGAAGGCGTAACGCTGACAGCCGACCAGATAGACAGTTTCAGCCGAATTGATGCCATTGATGGTTCTGCGACGATCCGAGCTGCCAGTGCCGGATTATATGATCTTAGTTACAAAACAGGGGGAACGGACAGCTTTTCGTTTTTTGGAACCTCCGGCCAGGACACTTTTATTGGATCTCAGGATCCTAACTATATTGAAGGCAGCAATGTCAATGCTGACTATATTGAAGGCGGCAATGGCGATGATGCACTGGTTGGGTGGTCAGGAAATGACACCATTTACGGTGGCGAAGGAAATGACCTCATTTCCGCTGGCCGTCCGCAGTATAGTGCTGACGGATCAGCAATCTACTTTAATACATACCTGTATGGCGGAGATGGTCACGACTTCGTCTTTGCAGACAACGGCGATGATTATATAGAAGGTGGCGCGGGAGACGATTACCTTCAAGGCTTGCTCGGCATGGATACCATAATAGGTGGGAGTGGGAATGACACCTACGTTGTCTCGCTAACATCCAACGAAACCGATCACATTCAATCTTCGATAATTGAGAACGATAGTACAGTCGGCAATGTCGACTTTCTTTATACTGCTGCCTTGCATACACAGTTGTGGTTTACGCGCAGCGGCGATGATTTGGTTATTCAAACGATTGGCACGAGCAATACTTGTACGATTGAGGATTGGTATCTTGGCGATGCCCACCATGTGGAAGATATTAGATCCGGTGATGGTAAAGCCTTGCTCGACAGCCAGGTGCAGAATTTAGTGAACGCCATGGCGGCGTTCACCGTGCCGACGACCACGACGCTGCCGCCGGAGTATAGCGCGGTGCTCGACCCCATCATAGCCGCGAATTGGACATGAGGCTTGTTGAAAGTTCATTTACCTGCATTTTTAAATTGACCCGACGCAATAGTAGGGTTGTCTTTTTGAGGGCGGCGCGTTGCTGGAGCAAGGCGGAGTTTAAAAGCCGGCCCTGCGGATGACGATGGCGGCGATGATGGCGAACTTGGCGACGTAGGTGGTGCGTGGATAGCGATAGAGGTCGGACAGTGTCCTGAAAGACTTGAGTATAGCCGCTGTCGACATAAGCGCGGGAACCTTTGGGCAGTTTGGCACCTCGTCGTCGGACGGTGATGTCGGAAACACGCCCCGGCGCGGGTTTTGAGACTCTGACGGTGCGGCCCGATGATCGCGGTCTTGATGGTGTGGCGCTTCTTTTGCCGGAATACCAGCTGCGTTGTTGGCGGCATGGGTGCTGGATGGGTTGCTCGGTGTCATCGATGATCAGCGTCTCGGCCTCTTCGCGGCTGACCCTGATCCCCGCGTGACGTCCAGAACCTTGACCGCCAGCCGTTCGATCCGCCGCAGTGATCGGCTGATGGCCGCTTGATCCACCTGATACAGACAGCTGAGAAAATCCTACGTCACACCGCACCGATACAGGATCAACAGCACCAGCAAATGATCTTCAAGGCCGCCGATGCCCCACGGCCGGCCGTTGCGGTTCTTGGGTGCCACGACCGCTCGCGCCACTGCGGGCGCAGGCGCTTGCCCATTGCCTGGAAGGTTACAGCATCAACGCCGGTCAGGGATCGGAACGACCGCTTGCCCAGCAGCCAAACGCTGTTAAACTTCGCCATTGGAGAGGCATCCAACGCCTCTACAACCTTGAATCACACGGCCCTTAACAAAAAAAATCCCACCCCAACTTTTGCATCGGGTCTATTGGACGATTATCGACTGCTGTCCTACCCGCATCACTCTTCTTGCCCGCGACGGGTCTTTATCCTATTCCACTGATCCGTCCGAAGTTCGCGTCTTGCCATCCTTGCTGACCTCCAATTTCAGCAGATAGCTTGAATCACAAAATTCGGCTTTGGGAATCTTGATTGTCAACAGCGCTTAGGGTGATTTTGCCAGAAAACTATACTTCTGTCCGGCGAATTTTCAGGAGGGCAGATCAATTCCAACGTTAAACTTTAAGGGCGCTACTTCGCTTCGCGTAGGGCGTTTTCGCGTACGCGCCAGAGGGGGCGCATCAGCGCGTCCCACACGCTGGTCTTGCCGGAGAGGATGTTCACCTCCGCCGTCATGCCGGGGAACAGCGGCAGATCGTCCGCCATCTTGTTGCGATCTAGCGCCACGCGCACTCGGTAAAACGGGTTACCGCGATCGTCGCTCAGGGTATCGGCGCTGATGTCGGTGAGTTTGCCGCCGATGCCGCCATAAATGGCAAAATCATACGCCGAGATTTTGACCAACGCCGGCAGGCCGTTCCAAATCAGTCCGCGATCCTTGGTCGGCACGCGCGCTTCTACAATCAGCTTGTCGTCCAGCGGGATGATTTCGGCGAGCCGGTCGCCGGGCTTGACCACGCCGCCCACGGTGTTGAGATGCAGCCGGTTGATGACGCCGCGCGTCGGCGAGGTGACACTGGTGCGCCGCACTTTATCCGCCGGCGTCTTGCTGCGCTCCGTCAACTGCGCCAAACCCAACTGCGCCTTTTTCATATCCTCCAGAATCTCGCTGTTGCGCTTTTCCTGCGTTTCGCTGACGCGTTTCCGCACTTCCTGCAACTCGGCCTGCACTACAGGTATCGCCTTTTCCACCTGACCCATGCGGGTGGCGAATTCCTGCACCACGCTTTTTGATTGCAGATAGCGCGTTTCGGAAATCGCGCCGGCGGCGCGCAGCTTGTCGTTAATAGCGTGCTGGTCGCTGGCGACGCGCAGTTCGGCGCTCATATTTTTGTATTGCGTGCGGAGGTCATCAAGGCGGAACTGCTTCTGGTTTGCCTGCTCTTCCAGCACATTCAGCCCGGCACGATAATCGCGCTGCCGTGTTTGGAACAATTGGCGTTCGCTCTCCAGCATCGCCGCGCTGGCTTCCGCCGCTACGCCATCAAAATCAGGCGCGGTCTTGCCGCCCAACTCCGCTTCCAGCCGCGCGATTTGCAGCCGCACGGCAACGCCCTGCAACCGCAGCTCGCCAGAATCGGACTCCGCTTGCTGGTTGCTGATCTGGAACAAGGGCTGGCCAGCCTCCACCTGCTGCCCTTCACTGACTAGAATGGCGTTGACCACGCCGCCTTCCAGATGCTGGATAACCTTGGCCTGGCCGGACGGCACGATGCTGCCCTGCCCGCGCACCTGCAAATCAATCTGGCTGAAGCGCGCCCACAGGCTAAAGGCCAGCAGGCAGGCCACCATGCTGTAAAGCACCCAGCGCGGCTGCCGGCGCGGCATGAGGTCAAAGCCGTCAGACATTCTGTTTCGCCCCTCCCCCCAGCTGCTTCAGCACCTCGTCGCGCGGCCCGTCCAGCGCCACCTTGCCGCCGTCAATCAGCACCAGCCGATCCACCAGCCCCAGCAAAGTCGTGCGGTGCGTGACCAGCACGAGTGTGCGGCCGCGCGCGAAATTTTGCAGCGACTGTCGCACCTGGTTTTCCAAACCGTGATCCATGCCGTTGGTTGGTTCATCCAACAACAGAATTTGCGGCCGATTGATCAGCGCCCTGGCCAGCGCAATCGCCTGCTTCTGGCCGCCGGAAAGCCGCTGCCCGCCTTCGCCGATTTGATATTCCAACCCATAACCCGCCTGCTGCAACAGCACGTCCAACCCGATCAGCTGCATTACCTCCTTGAGCCAAACCTCGTCCACTGCTTCCGTCACGCCCAACAAAATATTGGCGCGGATGCTGCCGGCGAAGAAAAACGGCTCCTGCGGCACGATGCCGAGATGTTGCCGCCATTCGGCCGGATGGATGCTTTCCAAGGCCATGCCATCGGCCAGCGTCTGCCCGCTTTGTGGCGTCAGCGCTCCTTGCAGCAATTGCGTGATGGTGCTTTTGCCGGCGCCGGTGCGGCCAATGATGCCCACTTTCTCCCCCGGCGCGATGGCGAGATTGAGATGATACAACGTCGGCTTAACCTGGCCTTCATGATAAAAAATGATGTCCTTCAGCGTCATGCCGCCTTTGAACGGGCCTTTGGGCGTATAATCCGCCGGCACCGCCGGTTCCGCCGGCAGGCTATAGACCCGGTCAATCAGTTTGAGCGCGCCGAGCGACTGGCGCAGCCGCGCCAACACGGAAGTCAACGTCATCACCGGCCCCATGGCGCGGCTGACCAGGATGCTGGATGCGACCAGGCCGCCGACCGTGAGCGCCCCCTGCTCAATTTCATAGACACCGGCAACGATGATGAAGACATTGACCAGCATCATGATGGTCATGGCCAACTCGTCCATCACGCTAACCAGATGATGGCTGCGCTCGCCGCTCTGCGCCGTGCGTTCCGCCACCCGCGCCCAGCGGTGCAATTGCTGCCCCAGCGCGTTATGCTGGCGAATAGCGCCGCCGCCGGCGATCAGCTCGACCAACAGCGCGTTCTTGCCGCGCAATTCATGGGCATTTTCGTCGGCGCTGCGATTAGCCGGCAAGCGGCACAACAAGCTGGCCAAGAACATCAGCACGATGCCGACGATGACCACGGGCGTCAGCCCCGGCGCGATAAGAAAAATCACCGCCAGGAACAGCAAGAAGAATGGCACATCCAGCACCGCCGGAATCAGCCGGCCGGCGAAGAAATCGCGCAGGCCTTGCAACTCGCGGAACAGATCGGCGCGCTCGCCCACCGACAGCGCCTGGCTGGTGCTGGTCAGGCGCAGAAAACGCTCCATCAAATCCTTGTCCAGCCGCGCCGCCAGCTGCACGGTCACGCGCCCCAGCACCTGGCCGCGCACCAGCTTGAAAACGAAGTTGAAGACGAAGGCCAGGACCACGCCGATAGTCAAAGCCCACAATGTCTCCGTAGCATGGTTGGGCACCACACGGTCATAGACATTCATGGCGTAGATGGAGGTAACCAGCGCGAAGAGGTTGATGAACAAGGTGGCCAGCGCCACATCCCAATAGTCGCGGCGATAGCGCCAGAATAAATGCCAGAACCACGCCGCCGGCTTGAAGGCAGTGGCGTCGCTTTTTTCCTGCCGCTCGAAACTGACGGCGAACAACGGCGTTTTATCCGCCGGCAAAACAGCGGCTGAATCCGCCTTGGTCGCTGCGAGTTTGCCTGGCGATCCGGGCAGCCAGACCAGGCAGGATTTGTCCGGCAACATCAGCAGATGGGGCAGCCCCAGCGCCGCGACATCCGCCGGCAGCATGGCGCGCACGGTGGAGGCAAAACCCAGATGCTGGGCGATGAGCTGCACGTCGCCGACCGTCAGCGCCTGATCGC
>CAZBSB010000138.1:4546-6549 GCA_964494535.1 uncultured Rhodospirillales bacterium | reverse complement strand
AGTGACGCTGAATGATTTGTTGCAAGCGTTGCACTGATGCCGGAAGTCAGAATTGCGTTTTGTGGTCTTGTCTGAACCGCAGTAAGTGCAGATTGGCTTGTTTGGCCAGCGGGCTTTTTCGAGGTGTCGGATGCAATCTGCTTGTGAGGGGTATTTCTTGAATACTTCGATTATGTTCATTGTGATTATTATCTAACCTGTTGATATTATGGTTAGATTTTATCATATTTGGTTAATCTGTCAACCAAATACCTATAAGTTACTGTTACTGCAAGTAATTGATAGTATTGGATATTTACTACTTAGCAAAAATTGCAAACAAATACTTAAACAGGTATAATAGAAACAAGAAAGGAGGTGAAATGAAAAAACGAAAAAAGAGAGCAAAGTTGTCGCTTCGCTCTGCACTCAACTTATTGATTCATATAATTAATTGGTTAGACGGTCTGCTGTAATAACGAGTTAAAGCAGATGTTTTATTGGCTGTAATCTTGCAGTTATCTGCAGATTGCAGTCAATAAAGTAATCATAGAGCCGCGGTAGCTAAAATGCAAATTTTTCTCTGACCTGGATTGGTTGGATTGGGTGACTGTCAATTAAGTGAACATTACGTAGCAATATACAAAGATTTTGGAATGACTTCCTCAACGTCATATCCCATCGAGAAAATAGCTTTTACTGTCTGCTTCATTGCCCCTTGAGAATTGTTGGCGATAGAGAAACCCGTTACATAAGCTCCTAACAGAGCGCCGGGAAGAGGATTGGATCCCCCTGGCACCAAGAGGCTGATGCCAATAATTTGACGTTTGTCTTCGCGGGTGTTTTTCATAAGTCCAAAACTATCGAACAAGACCATTATAGTGTTTATCCTCGATTTTCTTATTTTAAATTTGGGGTGGACTTCACTAGAAAACAAAATGGCTGGACGAATTAAACTCTAGGTGTTTAGTCCTACTTTCTGCTCGGACGGATTTTAAGTTAAAGCGTGGTCAGCCTCGTTTTCAAAAAGCAGTATTCCGCATTCTGCTAGTGCTTTTACCATCGCGACATAATCTTGGTGATCATTCTGCGGGTGTGCGCGCATAAGTTCCAAGAGCGGAACAGACTGGCCATTTGAAATGAGGGCCTTCAGTGTTCGGTAAGAAGAAAGTATATTCCATTGCTCCATTTTATGCATTTCGCTGAGCCAACCAATAACTGTGCTGGCATGTCCATGCTCGGAGAGAACTCCCGCTATGCAATACAGAACAAACGCTTTGTCTTTGGATGACAAGCGCTGGATCATGCCGACAATGGCATCCGCATGCCCAAGATCGGCAAGCCGCTCGACCATCTGGGATTTAGAGATAACAAAACATATATCCTCGCTTTTAAAAGCTTGAATCATTGCGAGGATGTCGGGTGCCCGGTCAGGAACCGATAGCAGCGAATATACCGCAGGATGCTTCTTGAAAATAATTGACTGCTGATTAACGTCGAGGTTTTGAATGATACTGAACACAAGGTCTTCGCTATCGTGACTTTGCAAGCTTTGAACTGCAAGATATTCGGAAAGAATTCTCGTTTGTTCATGCTTTGCAAGGCTGGCAATGAAAGCGATGATCTGTGGCCCGTAACCAGCAAAGGCCAAACCGTTCACAGCAAAGGCCGTGGCAAATATATCGATGCGCGAATGGCGCGAGCGTTGCTCTATCATGCGCCATACCTCTGCGGCCTGTCCGTTCTTAACTAACGCGTCCACTGTTCCGGCCGTTGCAAGGATGTGCGACTGGCTTTCTTCCGGCAGGGTTTGAATAAGTTTCATTAAGGCGGGAGCATACGTATCCGCCAAGCCTTCGATGGCGTAAGGTGCCGTAAGAATGTCTGTCTGTCCCTGGAAGCGTCGCTCTTTTATAATCTGCAAAACATGCGCGGCATAACCGGATTGGGCTAAAGCTTTAACTACACCGTAAGATTTGAAAATCTCTACCTGCAGTTCTGGGGTCTGGCGTTTGATGATTTCT
>CAZBSB010000138.1:377-4536 GCA_964494535.1 uncultured Rhodospirillales bacterium | reverse complement strand
CTTTGGCCGCCGTTACACAGTGCTTTAACCACCTTGAATTGTGTGAACGCCCGGCCAAGCTCTTCCAACTCTTTATCTCTAACGAGATTGAAAACCTCCATGACGGTTTTCCGTTCCTTGAGTTGTCCAAGAATGCTTTCTTGCAAAAGCAGCCGGATCTGCGCCTCGACAGGCTGCTTGTTTATGAGCTCAATGAGTGCGTCATCTGCCCCATTCTTCACTAAAGCCTCGACAGTTCCGATGGCGAGCAGGATTTCACATTGATTTTCCAACGTCTGCTGTTTGATGATCTCAATGGCACGCGGCAATTTTCCAGCCTTAGCCATATTCGCAACAACATCTGTGTAAGAGAAGATCTCCGCCGTTTGTTCTGGAAGACTTTTTTGCACAAGCTCTACAATATCGGCGATGCATCCGTGCGCGGCTAGCATAAAAGCAAAGTCTTCAATCTTTATGAGTTCAGTCTGTTCCCGCAGGGGTAGAGCCAGCAGAAAATCAGCCATCCATTGCGCATAACCCGCCTCGGCGAGCCCGCGGGCCGCATGACGGGAGCTAAGAATCATTATCTGGATTGCGCGCGGTTGACTCTGAATAAAATCGAAACAGAGCTCCGCCTGGCCGTGGTGGCACAACCCATAAACCGCGCCATTTTTTAATAACAGCTGCGCCTGGTCTTTTTGATCGAACAGTTTGATCAGATCAATAATAGCTCCAGCCTGGTCGCTTGCTGCGAGTGCCCATAGGGTATGATAAGAGGCTAGTAATCGCAGCCGGTCGAATGGGTCGGACTTTCGGATATATTCCATCAACCAGTTGGTTTGGCCTGTCGAAGCGAGTTTAACTCCACTCCAGGGCATGGCCAAAATTTCAGTCTGCACTGCATCAGGCAGCCGCTCGATGAGCGCGACAATCGCAGCAGATGTATCATCTGTAATAATTGGCCACAGCGCGTCCGGGGTCAGGAAAAGCTCCTGCTGTAGTTGAAGCGGCAAGCGGTTTACGATATATGTGATGGTCTGGGCCTCGGTGCCTTGCTGTACCAAACCGCGTGTAGCGCCAGGCGCCGCCAGAATTGCCGCCTGCTGTTCAGGTGGCGCGGGTTCAAGGCACTCCATGACCGAGCGTGTCTGCCCGTTCCGTGCCAGGTTCCAGACGACCCAATTCCGGGCCATGTCCTGTGGTAACAGCGTCGAGTACGTCATTACGCCTTGCTCCCGGCAATCATGTCCGTGAAATGTCCTTCTCCGTACTTTTCCAGGTCAGCGGCTACACCTGGTGCTTCCACAAGGCGCTTCAGCATATGCGGGTCAAGTTTGCGCATGAGGGAGAGAACGTTGTGTCTGTCTTTTTGCAACAGCGCGCTCATCGCTTCCAGGCTGGATAACACGCGAACCTTGTCTTCAGCCGCGCATGTTTTCACGAACCCTATCATATCATGGGCCGTACCCGCCGACCACATAACGAGGTTGGAAACTGCGTAAGGTTTTTCCAGAATGCCCACACAGTCCTTGATCGGCAGCACTTTTACCAGCATGAATAATTCGTCCGCCAAGGAACCCCGTGCCAGGCCAAAATACACACCGTCTGCGTTTAGTATCCGGATTTGAGTGTTTGAGTCCTGCCTTTTGATAAAGCCGAGCAGCCATCGCCTCAGCTTGAGTCCACGACCAGTAATGGCAGCGGCATTGCCGGGCGCCAATATAAAACGCAATTGATCTTCTGCAGAAAAATTGACTACAATTTCAATTACCACTTCAATATACGGATCAACAGCCAGCAACACGCCGGGCAGTTGCAGGATTTGTTGCTGTTCTATTATTGGCTGCTTACGAAGTAGTTTGATGAGAGAGGCGGCGCATCCGTTATGCCCTAGGCTTTCAAAAGCACCTGGCGTTTTTAGAATAGCGGCCTGCATTACAGTATCTTGCGAAGCAATTAAATTGATTGCTTCCTGGCCTTGTCCAGCCCACGCCAGGTGCCAGACGGCCCAATTCTCGGTCATCTCTGTCGCGCGCACATGCAGTGTATTCATGTTGTCTCCAAAGATAACCGTGCTATGCGGGTATGGTAATATTGAAGAACCTTACCTGCAATGTCGCTGATGCTGCTAGCTTGGAAACAGCCTCTTCATTTCAAGCAAGTTCAAAATGATACTCCCGCTGATTTCAGTTTATATTTAAGTGAATACTTGCTAATCGCTATTCTGTGCCTCCAAGTCAGAACCTCGAAATTTGATCCAAAAGCGAAAGGCGACAATAAAGAAGCGCAACAGAATTTGTGGGCAGCGCGTTATTAAGTGAAGGCTGGTTTAAATGTATTAGGGTGTGGACTCAATAGCGGAGCCAGAGGCGGATAGAGAAGAGATCAACGGCAGCGAGGAAGTTTCTGGCCAGTTTGTCGAAGCGCTGGGATAAGTGCCGCGTGTCCTTCATGCGGCAGAAGAAGCGCTCTACGAGATTGCGTTCACGATACAACCGCTTGTCGTACGGCTTCGGGTTCAATGTGTTGGAACGGTACGGAATGACCGGCACCGCACCATCATCAATGATAGCTTGCCGGCTGGCAGTGCTGTCGTAGCCTTTGTCGGCGCAGATGGCTAAAGGCGGCGTGGGCTGATTTAAGAGCTCCGGCAGAATAGGCCCATCGTGAACCTCTCCACCCGTTAAGACGAAGTCGAGCGGTCGTCCCAATCCATCGACCAGGGCATGGAGCTTCGTCGTGCGACCGCCGCGTGAGCGGCCAATACTTTGTGCCCCCCATGAACGCTTCACCGCGTTCAAATGCGCCGCTCGCCGCGCGATGGGCCCGGACGATCGTGCTATCGATCATGTGCAAAGAATGTTTAGATTTTCGCGCCAAAGTATCGAAAATCTGTTTCCAAACCCCACGCTTGGTCCAGCGATTGTAGCGGTTATAACAGGTGGTATAGGGGCCATTGCGGGTGGGTAGGTCGCGCCATGGACATCCAGCGCGCAGAACATAGAAAATCCCATTCATGACGCGCCGATCATCGGTACGCCGCGCTCCGCGTAATCCCTTGGGCAACAAAGGCTCTATAACTACCCATTCTCTATCGTCCAGATCAAACCGTGTGCTCATGATCCACCTCCATGAATCTTGAATCACACTCGTTCGTCATGTAAAGTTATTGGGTACAGAACCTAGAAAACAAAATGGCGGTGGGGTGACATACGAAAAAACAACGCATCATATTGATGATAGGCGTTTTACGTTTGCTGGTTTGTAAATCTACGCATTTCTCTACGCTAGGCTCTTTTGGCTTTTGATAAACAGTCGTGGATGCCAATGGACGCTACATGAAAATTTCTACATCAGAATTAGCCACAACGATCAAAAAAACATGCGCCCAATAGTGCCCCCCCCCCCCCGCAAATCACTCGCGGGTGAGATGAATTCAATATCTATCTGCTATTCATTTCGTTCCGGCTGACTGCATATCCCCACTGACTAGACTGCCTGCTCAACGCGCTTGCAGGCAATATCGGTTCCGGCTTGAATGCAAATCCCCACTGACTAGACTAGCCGCCGCTGTTGCTCGATACGACCATGCGTTCCGGCTTGACTGCAAATCCCCACTGACTAGACTGAACAGCGCAGGAGGCGCGGCAATGGAGGAGTTCCGGCTTGACTGCAAATCCCCACTGACTAGACTTGTCTGGGGTTAAATCCGGCAAGTCCTCCTGTTCCGGCTTGACTGCAAATCCCCACTGACTAGACTCAGCAGGGTCAAACGCCATTGCCGTCATTGGTTCCGGCTTGACTGCAAATCCCCACTGACTAGACTCAAGATAAAATTACCTCCCCAAATTTTTGTTCCGGCTTGACTGCAAATCCCCACTGACTAGACTCGGCACAATTCAGCGCGGTGAGACGATGCAGTTCCGGCTTGACTGCAAATCCCCACTGACTAGACTGCGTCACAAAGTTCCCGTTGTCCGCGCGCAGTTCCGGCTTGACTGCAAATCCCCACTGACTAGACTTGGTCTTGTCTGTTTCCCTAGGGAAATACTGTTCCGGCTTGACTGCAAATCCCCACTGACTAGACTTTTCCATCTTGTGTATGCTCGATGGTTCTTGTTCCGGCTTGACTGCAAATCCCCACTGACTAGACTCATCCGGCACATACAGCGAAGCCGTG
>CAZBSB010000138.1:0-356 GCA_964494535.1 uncultured Rhodospirillales bacterium | reverse complement strand
CCCCACTGACTAGACTCGAGTGCGGAAAAACACCGGCCAGCCTTTGGTTCCGGCTTGACTGCAAATCCCCACTGACTAGACTTATCCAGCGGTCATAGGGCACGCGGTCGCGGTTCCGGCTTGACTGCAAATCCCCACTGACTAGACTGATAGGCGACTGCATAAGCCTGCAGCTTTTGTTCCGGCTTGACTGCAAATCCCCACTGACTAGACTCCCAGAGATACGCACCTTTCAAAGCGGTGAGTTCCGGCTTGACTGCAAATCCCCACTGACTAGACTATCGTGGACAGTGGTATGGCCAAGCCTGGTGTTCCGGCTTGACTGCAAATCCCCACTGACTAGACTCGGTATCGGG
>CAZBSB010000137.1:0-6600 GCA_964494535.1 uncultured Rhodospirillales bacterium | reverse complement strand
GCGCTTGATTCAGGTGATGACCTGGATGCTGGCGATGAAGGCGTATCTGTCCGACGAAATCACGCAAGAGCAATTCTTGTCGCCGCAATTCGCGCTGGCGGGCGGGGCAGAGTGCCTTGATCCGGCCGGGCCGGAATTGGAAGAAATTCCGCAGGGACTGCGGAGCCTGCTGGATCGCAGCTATCATCTCTATATGCGGGTGCAGCGGTTGGACGCGATGGTGCGCAACCGCATGGAAGAAGGCGAAGCGGCGTCGTTTCCCGCGCACTAAATAGGTAAGTTATCGGGTTCAATAAAAAACGGGGCGCCATATTGGCGCCCCGTTTTGTTTGCCGTTACGGCCGGGTCATTTCTTCTTTTTGGCCGGTCCCGTCGTCAGCTTGATTTTCGGCTCTGCGTTCGCGGCGGCGGCAGGTGCCGGCGCAGCGTCGTTCGCGCTCACGGCCTTGATGCCGGCGAAGCGCTTGTTGAACTTCGCCAGCTGGCCGCCCTGGTTGAGCAGGCGCTGCTGACCCGTCCAGGCTGGATGGGTCTTGGGGTCAATATCCAGGCGCATGGTGTCGCCGGCCTTACCCCAGGTGGTGCGGGTCTTGAACTCGGTGCCATCGGTCATCACGACCGTGATCTCGTGGTAGTCGGGGTGAATGGCTTGCTTCATGGCAAAAAATCCTGCGGCAGAATCAGGCGCGCTTTTTAAGCATTCCGGCGGTTTATTGCAAGCGCTATTCATATTGTGTTTATATTTTCGCCGCGTTGTGTTAATCTCCGTTTTACCATCTCAGCAATTCGGGGTGGCAGAGGGTGGCATGGCGCAGCAATATAACCAGCAATATCAACGGGCAATCGTAGCCGGCGGTCTCGCCAGTTGCGCGTTGGCCGTCAGATTGGAATTGCAAGGCATTGCTAATGACAATCAGCCTGGCCGCCGGTCGCGCTTCGCGCCGCGTCAGCCCGAAGCGCAGGATGCGGAATGGCCGGTCGGCCTCAGCAACCACGTCACCGTGACGCTGGATGTCAGCCACGGCAAGACCTGTGTGCGCGTGGCCTATCCCGCCGCGAGCTAAACCCCCAAACCCACAAGAATATCTTGGCACGCTGCTTGCAGGGTATGGGCAGGAGGTACGCTATGACCATCAGCGCCCTGACTGCCATCCGTGAAGATGTTAAGGAAAATCAAGCGACTGCCCAGCAAAGCCTGTCGCGGGTGCTGACGGCCATCAAGGCCGCCAGCGACAAAACCGGGGTAGATTTTGCCTATTTGGTCAATAAGGCGGCGCAGGAAAGCGGCTTTCGCACGGAAGTGAAGGCCAAAACCAGTTCTGCCACCGGCCTGTATCAATTTACCGAGCAAACCTGGCTGCAGATGGTGCGCGACCATGGTGGCCAACATGGCATCGGCGGTTTGGCCGACAAGATCGAAACGCGAACCGACGGTTCCTTGACCGTGCGCGACCGCGCCGTGCGCCAGCATATTCTGGCGCTGCGGAAAAACCCCGAGCTGGCGGCCGCCATGGCGGCGGAGTTCGCCAGCGACAATAAGGATTATCTCGCGGATCGCGTCGGCGGCACGATTGGCCGCACGGAGCTTTATATGGCGCATTTTCTAGGCGCTGGCGGTGCGGCGGAATTTCTGCAAGCCAAAACCAATAATCCGCAGACCAAGGCTGCCAGCCTGCTGCCGGAGGCAGCGGCGGCCAACCGCAGCGTTTTTTATGATGAAAACGGCAAGGCGCGCACGGTCAGCCAAATCTATGACCGTTTCGCGGCCAAGATGGAAGGCAAGGGCGTTGAACTGCCCGAAACCATTCCTGCCCAGCCGCAGCTGCTGGCGGCCGTAGGGCAGGGGCTGGCGGCAGTGCCTGACCTCAAGCTGCCGGCCAGCGCGCTGACCTTGCCGTCAGAGGTGCCGGCGACCATCAGCACCAGCACCAGCGCCGGCGCGCTGTTCTCCACCATGGTGCTGGCGCAGCTGGATATGCTGCCGGGAATGCAACCGCCGCTGATGACGGATGTTGCCGAGGAAAACCGCTGGCAGGAGAGGGTTGGCTAAAATCCCAATAGAAAATTCTGTTTCGGCGGTTTCAACCTGAGCCACTATTCAGGCGGCGGGCAAAGCATGGCGATGTGGGGAATGCTATCCTCAAGATAAAGTGCACTGACCGTATGGAAGCCCGCAGTTTGGTAAAAACGCTCCAGATAATGTTGCGCGGAGATGCGGATGGCATGTCCGGGATAGAGCTGCCGGCAAGCCTTCAACCCTTGCCGCAACAAGGCCTTGCCCAACCCCTGGCCGCGCCCGGCTTGGGTGGTGATGACCCGACCGAGCGATGCTTCCGCATATTTCGCCCCAGGCGCCAGGATGCGGAGATAGGCCAGAAGTTCTGGGTGCGTCGCGTGCCAGCCGCACAAATGATGGGACGGTGCGTCATAGTCATCCGCGTCCTGATAGGGGCATTTTTGCTCCACCACGAACACGGCCTGGCGCGCCATGTGGATGGCTTGCAGTTCCGCCGGCGTCAGCGCCGCGAAGGGCTTGAGCTGCCAGTCCAACGCCGCGTCAGACGTGGCAGCCGCCTCCACAGCATCCCCCGCCCTGCTTCTGATGATATTTCTGGTGGTATTCTTCCGCCGGCCAGAAAGGGGCGGCCGGCTCCACCGCCGTAGCGATAGGGTGGGCATCGCGGTTGCTCTGGCTGAGCGCCGTGCGCACGGCGCGCGCCGTTTCATCCTGCACGGCATCTGCCACATGGATGACGGAACGGTATTGATGACCGATATCCGGCCCCTGGCGATTCAGCTGCGTCGGGTCATGGATGGCGAAGAAACGCTCGACCAGCGATTGATAGCTGATTTTCGCCGGGTCAAACTGCACCAGCACCACTTCGGTATGGCCGGTAGTGCCGCTGCACACATCGTCATAAGTCGGGCGCTCGGTGGCGCCGCCGCTGTAGCCCACCTGGGTATCAATCACCCCCGGCGTTTCCAGGAAAGCCTGCTCGACGCCCCAGAAACAGCCCGCGCCAAAGATTGCCTGCTGCATGGCACTTGCCGCACCCATTCTCAAACCCTCCCCTACCGCGCCGTCGGCACACATTTCACCTTGCGGCCTTCTATCCTGAGCGAAACCTCGCCGCGTTTCAAGGCCATGGCCTGCTTGCCGAAAATTTCATAGCGCCAGCCTCGCATGGCGGGCACGTCCGGCTGGTCTTCCGCCGCGATTAAATCCAGATCGTCGCCGCTGGCCAGCATCCGGCTGGCCACCTCATGCTCATCCGCCACCTGCTTCAGCAGCACTTTGAGCAATTCCACCACCGGGCCGATATTGTTGGGCAGGTGCTTGCGCTCCTGCCGGAATTGCGCCCCGGGCTTCACATCGCGCGCCGCGGCGACCACCGCCAGAATTTCCTGGCCGTGCTTGCCTTCCGCAAACCCCTGATTGAGGCCACGAATGCGCGCCAGCGCCGTGCTGTCCGCCGGCGGGTGATGCACAATTTCCATCAACGCTTCGTCGCGCAGCACGCGGCTGCGCGGCACGTCGGCGCTTTGCGCCACGCGCTCGCGCCAGGCGGCCAGCGCCTGCACCAGCACCAACACTTGCGGCTTTTCATGCCGCAGCTTCAGGCGCTGCCAGGCGTCTTCCGGCGCCACGGTATAATTCTTGGGGTTCAGCAGCCCCGCCATCTCGTCGTCCAGCCATTCGCCACGGCCATTCGTCGTGATTTGTGCCATCATCTTTTCATAGATGATCCGCAGATGCGTGACATCGCCGAGGGCATAAACCACCTGCTTTTCGGTCAGCGGCCGCGCTGCCCAGTCGGTGAAGCGGCTGGATTTATCAATCTTCGCGTCGGCCAGCTTGGCGCAGAGAGTTTCATAACTGACGGACTCGCCGAAACCGCAGACCATCGCCGCTACCTGCGTATCGAACAGCGGCTGCGGCACTTCCTGCATCAGATTATAGAAAATCTCCACATCCTGGCGCGCGGCATGAAACACCTTCACGATGCTCTGGTCGCGCATCACCGCCAGCACCGGCGCCAAATCCAGCCCCGGCGCCAGCGGATCAATGGCCGCCACCTGCGCCGGGTCGTCCTTGTCCGATCCAGCCATCTGCAGCAGGCACAGCTTCGGCCAGAAAGTGCGCTCGCGCATGAATTCCGTATCAACGGTCACATAGGGCTGGCCGCGCAGGCGCGCGCAAAAATCCTGCAGGGCTTCGTTTGTGGTAATAATGTTCATGATCTGCCGTTATAATCAGGCCGCCCGGGCGACATATTGCGCGCGCAGAATGCCGTCCATGGCGTCGTCCGCCGCGTCGCCGCCTGGCGTCTGGCAATATTCGCCGATAGACAGCAGCTGCCAGCCCGGCCCGGCATGGCGCAATTGGGCGAAGACGAAAGCCTGCTCGTCGCGGCTGGCCAGATCGCAAGCCGCCAGGAATTCGCGGGTTTCCGGGTTCACAGCGGCGCATTTGCCGCCTTGGATTTGCCGGAAGGTGCCGGTGGCGCACATGGCGACGATGACGATCTGAGCCACCGTGTCGTCCAGCTCCGCCAAATCAATCAAAATCTCCTCATCAAAACCAGCACTGACACCCGTTTTCTCGTCGCCGGAATGGACAATCCAGGCCTTGATGCCTGTGGCGCCGCGCGAATCTTCGGTATTCGGCGCAATCAGCGCCAACAACTGGCCGCTGGCATCATAGCAATAGCAATAGAGGTCGAGGTCGCTGGAGGGCAGGCCGCCATGCTCCAAATAACCTTCCATGGCGGCGATTTGCCGCGCTAGCCGGCTGTGCTGCTGGCGCATGGCGCCGGTGACCTTACAAATCGGATCCAGCACCGCCAGGCGTAGTTTCGCGGCGCCCAGCTTCGCCTTCACGGTCAGTTGCGAGCCAAAGCCGAAAGCGTCTTTCAGCACGTCGCCCGCCGCCGCATCCCATTTCAGGCCGATGCGCAACGTGGGCATCTCGGCGGTGTCGAGGTCAATCCGTGCGGCGGTCATGATCATTCCTCTTGGCGGTGGCGCTGGCTCTGACCGGTCATTCTATACAATTGCTGATATTGACAAAACCGGTTTTTTGTCCCCTACCTACCCAGCCTTAAAACGTCGCTTTTATTGGATTTTCGCCATGCACCCCTACCGCACCCATAGTTGCGGCGCGCTGCGCGCCGACCATGCCGGCCAGACCGTCCGTCTCTCCGGCTGGGTGCATCGCAAACGCGACCATGGCAGCCTGGTGTTCGTGGATTTGCGTGACCATTACGGTCTGACGCAGTGCGTCATAGACCGTTCCAGCCCGCTGCTGGCGGCGGTGGAAAACGTCAAGCTGGAAAGCGTGGTGACGGTGACCGGCAAGGTGGTCAACCGCCCGGCCGAGACGCTGAACGACAAGCTGCCCACCGGCGCCGTGGAGCTGGATATTACCGAATTTACCCTGCAGAGCGCGGCGGAGCCGCTGCCGCTGCAAGTGAACAGTGACAGCGACGCCGGTGAAGAGGTACGGCTGCGCTATCGTTTTCTTGATCTGCGCCGAACGAAGATGCAGGAAAATATCATCCTGCGTGCTGATGTTATCGCTTCGCTGCGGCGGCGGATGATCGCGGCGGGATTTCATGAATTTCAGACGCCGATTCTCACCGCTTCCTCGCCGGAAGGGGCGAGGGATTTTCTGGTGCCATCGCGGCTGCATCCAGGCAAGTTCTATGCGCTGCCGCAGGCGCCGCAGCAATTCAAGCAGTTGCTGATGATGGCCGGCTTCGATCGCTATTTTCAAATCGCGCCCTGCTTCCGCGATGAGGATAGCCGCGCCGACCGCAGCCCGGGCGAATTCTACCAGCTCGATTTCGAGATGAGTTATGTGACGCAGGAAGACGTGTTCAACACCATCGAGCCGGTGCTGCATGGGTTGTTCGAGGAATTCGGTGGCTTCCGCAAGATCAAGCCGTGGGCGGTCTCCGGCCTGCCGTTTCCGCGCATCGCCTATGACGAGGCGATGCTGAAATATGGCTCCGACAAGCCGGATTTACGCAACCCGCTCATCATCACCGATGTCACGGACGTATTTGCGCGCCCCGATGTGGAATTCAAGGCGTTCAAGGGCGTGATCGAAAAAGGCGGCGTTGTCCGCACCATCCGCGCGCCGCAGGTCGGCGGCTTGCCGCGCAGCTTTTTCGACAAGCTCAATGACTGGGCGAAGGAAATCGGCGCGCCGGGGTTGGGCTATATTTTGTTCGAGAATGGTGGCGGCAAAGGCCCCATCGCCAAATTCGTGCCGGAAGCAGCGCAGCAGGCGTTGCGCGCCAAGACTGGCGCCGAGGACGGCGACGCCGTGTTCTTCATCTGCGATACCGTCAAGGCGGCACCGAAAATGGCCGGCGCGGCGCGCATGGAAATCGCCAAGTCTATTCAGGCAACCAAGCCGGACTTCATGCAGCTGGAGCAGTATGCCTTCTGCTGGATCGTGGATTTCCCGATGTATGAATATGACGAGGAACGCAAGAAGATTGACTTCTGCCACAACCCCTTTTCCATGCCGCAAGGCGGTCTGCAGGCGTTGGAAACGCAGGATCCGCTGACCATTAAGGCCTTCCAATACGA
>CAZBSB010000136.1:0-6651 GCA_964494535.1 uncultured Rhodospirillales bacterium | reverse complement strand
CCCACCGTCATGCCAGCGATTTTCTTTTTCATGTCTTCTATATTCGTAGACTGAAAACTGTAAGGCACTCCATCAATATCAGTTGCTCCCCATGTGTAGTAATTGATGTGCATGGGGATATTACCACTTCCTGTACTAACCACTTCGCCAGTATCTTTATCGCGCCTTTTATTCGCAACAGTAGCCGGTATGAAAGGAAGTTTATTTTGGCCGGTTCCGGTTTTAAGCATAGATACTCTAGATGGCCCATCCTGAAATCCGTCTGCCGGATCACCTGCTAAACTCTTACTACCCGAACCCCATTTAGCGCCCGCTAACTTATCAGAAGCATCGTAGACTTTTTTACTCTGAACATCTTCCCGATCTTTTAATTCAGGTATAATCTTATCGGCCTTGCGCTGAAATTCGGTACGTTGATCAATCGGGTTGATCTCAGGATGCTCGCGCAAGTAATTAATCGCGGCATTGTCTTCTCCATTTTGAATTAATCCTTTTAACGTGATTCCTTCTTTTGTATCAGGCAATTCATTCATCCTTCCAGCGATGATCTGCTTATATTCCTGATTCAAATCCTTCAGCATTTCCTGAGTATAGAACGCATCTGCCCGGGGATCATCACTTAAAAAATTCTCAACTACTTCCGGATCGATACCGGGCTTTCCTTCTTTAGTGAAGAATTTTCCCTTAGCCATACCGGCTACTTTCGTTCCGTCATTAGTAGTATTTTGAAATTCGGATGACTTGTCTCCGTAACGCTTCACAAAATCATCAGCGTACTTAGTAGCGTTGAAGAATTTCGGATCCTGCTTGGGATTAAAATTAGCCAGGCTTTTCTCGATCTCAGGGAGTGATTTATTGTAATTCGCTCTTAACTCCTGAACGGCTCCATCCTTATTAAAGTACGGGTCTTTGTCAGCATCGATATCCTGCTCGAATTTCTTTTGCTGTTCCCAAAGAACTTTTCCTTTTTCAGATAATGCGTTTACATCGCTCATCACTTTGCGGACTTCATCTGGGACGCCTTGCTTACCAGCTGCTTTCCATTGGCGCGTTCCTTCAATGACCATAGCGGCCATGTCATTGATTTTATTTTGGTTATCAATGAAGTAGCCGTTCTTATTTGATTCGTAAACTTTATCCTGTAATGATCGATCGCGTAATCCTTGCTGCGCCTTAATCCGATTGGCTGTATCTAACGCTGCAAGGGTACGAGGCATTCCCTCAAACTGAGGGGCTTCATAGGTGGCTTCATTACGGAATTCGCGGTATGCCATTGATTACGCTTTCATAGTAGCGGCACTAACGCCAAGTCCACCGATGGTATCTAAAATTTTGAAGAAATTCTCTTGTCGTGCTTTTCTGCGATTGCGAAGTTCCTGAATTTGATTCTGGTACGGTTCGTTCACATTGAAGTTCCATTCTTTATCCTTCTCATCAATCATCGCGTTATTGGCACCATACAGATCACGCATGCGGCCGGATGCAACGTTGGCTTCGTCTACCCCTAAACTCCGGAGACTATTGTTAACATTGCCAGTCATTCCCTCAAGGGTGCCTAACAAGGCATTCGTAGAGTTGCTGACTTGTTGAGATTCCCCAACGGCATTAGCCTGGTTTGCAAGAATATTGGATTCTGCTTGTTGAATTCCGCGATCTCGTCCGAAGGCCTGATTTTTAGCGAGCGCCTGATTCTCATAGGCTTCGTCCTTGATTTCGTACTTAGGACGATTTTTAATCAGTTCGTCAATTTGTTTTTTCAGGTTTTTATTAGGCCCTCCGCTGAATGGCGCGCCTCCTGCTAGCATACCGAAATAATCCTTTGCTGCCATAACCTTATATTTTATGCAATTTAACTCAATTTTTTACATTCTTTTCGCTGTCATCGTAGCTTACATTCAACCAGTGAAATACGCTTAGGTAATCTATCGAAGGATCCAGTTTTATCTGAAGCAAGAGGGTTTTGCTGCGCATGTAATTCCCTTTTACTACACCCTCTTCAAATGTTGCTGAGTTAGGAGAATTTCCATCCCTACGAATCCATGCCCAGTAAGTATCTTCTTTTGCTCCTAGCTGAGCTAACAGGATTTCAGTTTGTTGCCTGGTCCCGGAATTGCTTTTCCAATCTCCTTTGATAGACGTAAATTCCCATTTATCAGAAGTGGTAAGCGCTACGGACTTCCATGTCTTGTTTTTACGATACTCGGGATTGGCTACCAGCTCAAGGATAGTATCTTTCTTCACTTCGTAAATCGAACCGAAGTCCGCACCTTGTTCGTGAATATGAATAGTGCTGCCAACAATGCTATACACTTCGTTATCCATGGACGCAAATAAATCAGGACCATAATCCCAAATTGACTTCCATCGCTTATCGGCATTACGCTCGGCAAAGGCCGCGCACTTGTAAGAACTATATCCCTTGAATGAGCCCGGTAAGGACGAGTGATTTATGACGGTTAGCCATTCTTCATGATAGTCATCAAACACACTGATTACTTTGGGGGCTGTGCCTGAATAGTAATACTGAATCAGAAGATCGCCTAAATCCTTGAACCAGTTCTTCATGCCGTACTTACTCACCTCAGTAAGCCCATCCCGGCTATAACGAACCCAGATTCCCCGCTTGGCATTCCACCAAAGGACCATACCGGATTCCTTAGACATGGATTCGGGATTCAGGGTGCCATGGCTGCCTAAAAGGGTGTTGTATGAGCCCAAGACCTTATCGGAAATGGATACTTGCGAACGGCCGGATAAGTCTTCCAAGGTAGTCCGGTTAACGTAAACTGACCATGATTCCTGCTCACCGATAACCAAAAGCACGTTCCCTACTGACTCTACCTGCGCGTTACTGGTGTTGACCATGCACCGGATTCTTCCATACTCTGCAGGATAGATGTATTGGTTTCGTTCAAGGAAGGTATTTATTCCAATGAACAGACTGTCTTCCAAGAATTTTAATCCAAATCTGATCTGGCCTTCTTTCCGAAATTGAGTAGGGAGATATTCATAAGCCGGGAAAGCGCGTCCATGGTTTCGATTCCAAGTGCCGCCTGCGTTTCTCGGGTTCTCATTCATTTGAGAAAAGCGGGTGATTGTGGAAATTCCGGTTTTGCCAGATGCCGCTGAATAGTAATCAAACGTGAAATTCTTATAAACAGACCATACATCCCCATTGACGATTGGCATTTTAACGTAGACCGGATACAGATCATCTCCGATTAATGAACCTGAAACATTAGCTTTTCCGGTCCATCTAAAGTCACGTTTAGCAAAATCACGACTTGGTGTGCCAGGATCGGTGATAGGATAATATTCTCCGATCTCATAAAATAAAAAGGCATCATCAGGATTGACTTTTTTTAATCGGTAGACTTCAATTTGTTGAAATGCCGGGTTCCAGGAGGCGTCCGATATTTTAGGAAATACAGAAAGCGTTGATGGTTTATTAATTATAAATCCTCTCCCTGTAAATTCAATAATTTCTTCATCATACCAAAATAAAAGGGGGCCTCCAGATGGATCAAGACTGCAAAACCGTAACCGATCGCCTTTCTTAAAATTATAGAACAAGTCGTTGGATTGCCGTGAACTGGTTCCTCCAGAGTTTCCTTTGACTGAATTTATCCAGTTATTACAATCAAAGTATATTCTACTAGCTAATCCAATGGTTGCAACATCAACATCTTCACGGTAAGCTGTAGCCGCCATACGCGCCAGATCAATATCATCAGAGGGGTTCTCTGCATTTGTTCGTTCATTAATAATGGCCTGAACAGCTATGGGGGTAGCCTGATAATCTATAGATAGACTAGAACTAGGAGATGTTGTTTTTCCAAGATAACGGATATCATTACATACCCCTTCAAGAAAAAATTCAAAATTTAGAGCATCGGTGCGCACAATGGAGTATCCAACAGCATCCTCTGGGGGGTTTATGCTTGATGGGATATTAAATCCAAGGGCGTAGAACAAGTCAAAAGAAACAGGGTTGGAGGTAGTCACATCTGCCGGTATCTGGTATATCCAGTTGGAGGGAGATATAGCTAGCCATGTACGGCCGGTATGGTGATAGTAGATAATTCCCAGTTTGTAGATAGCGCGCGGTTTGAAACTAAACTGATTGACTAAGGACTGTCCGGTTTTAATAGCCTGCATCGTGGCGCTGATTCCCGAAAATCCAGCTCCCGTTTCGTTCCATGTGTCTAGTAGATCAGAACTATAAACTTCTACATCCTCAACTTCAAAAGCGGGAACCTCTAAGTCATCTAGGTTATCGGCAAACATGGGGCGGTTATCGATAGCCTCGCAGGAACCCGAAAGAAAGGGAACTGCATCCGCGTATTGATTCCCTTGAATTTCAGGGATAATGGCAATATCTCCGTTATTTCTGAAATAGAAAAGCTGATTTCCCGAAGATGCCACTTCGTAGCGTTGAAATATCTTCCATGGCTGAATTGAACTTTCCCGATAAACCAATTCTATGTATTCTACAAATTCGTAAAATTTAGATTCTGAATGTGTGAAAAAGGAATCATTCTCTTTGTCATAAATATAACCCGGCAATGCGATTTGGAATACGTAGGAATTTCCTAATATCTTATTGGATGCCCAAACGGACGGAGGCGCCAACGTAGACTTGAATCCGCCTTTATACACATATCGGTAAGAGAATTGGAAAGCCCCATCCTTCATGAAATCATTCTCCTCGGACGTGTAGGCTGTAACCAGAGGCGGCATAAGCGGTGCCCACTTAGCGAAACTGATATGAAACTCACTGAAATTTACTCCTAACGTATATTTCAATTTGTAGACATCTTCAACATCAACAATTCTAGGATTTGAATTGTAGTCTGTGAAGATTAGATATTTATTGATTTTACAGGAAGAGATTAATTTGGTTGTATCAAAATCTAATCCGGACCATTTCAGGATTTCATAAATCTTACGTTCGTACTTTACGAACATCAAAATTTGATGATCTCCGTTGCTGTTATGAACAAACCAGTAAACCTTATTGGCATCCCGGTCTTCGTATTTATTTAAGCCCGTGTTGGTTCCTGCCGGAGCACTTCCTAAAACAAAAGCGGATCCATTCCACGCCCAATAGTTGTTGATCAGGAGCGTTGACGGAAAATTCTCTACCGATGAGGAATTATCTTCGATGGATGATCCTATTCTGGCATTCAGGGCATAGCGATAGTCACCCTGTTCAAAGGGAGAAATCCCTCCTGAACCGGGTGGTGGTACAAATAGGCTGTCGTCCTGGTTAAGTCCGCCTGTGGGAGATATGGGAATATCTTTCTCAGCCATTATGCTTTAGGGGTCAATCGATATCCGCGTCTGGTAGCGGCCAGTACATCGTTTGGAGTTAACTTATTTGTGCGACCTCTCACCTTTTGCTCCTGATGCCACAATTCGCGGCCAGTGCGTTGGATAGCTGCTTCGGACCGTCTTGCTGGCGGAGCAAACTTCTCCCATGCATGGTGTAAATCTACGCGTAGCCATTGGCCTAAATATGGGCTCAGGACCGTTTCACCGCACGGGTTGATACCAAGGCCGATGTACTCGATGTAAATCTCCTCAGAGGGAATTCCTGCGTCTAGAAGGAGCTCGTAGTTGTTGCCGGGCCTGCCAACTACCTTGAAGTGTCCGCGGCTAGGAAGGCCGCCTCCTGCTGAAAACAAAGAGCGTCCTCCGTAGTTACTGAATTCATAGCCTCCGTATTGCGTGATGTCGGTACCATTAGGTAGCCATCCTGGAGGATAATCCTTGCTGAATTCGGGGTTCCCAACTGTTCTTTCTTCAGTGCTTAGGGCCTCGTTAACCGCAAAGGTTTTAACGTACTGGCCCCAGGGAATGCCAATTTTAACCCAATCCACATAATTCTCAGGAAGGGTTACTGTGTTTACTTCTGAAATGGGTAGTTTGACGGTAATGACATCATTGGCCGCATCCATTTTAAGGTCCACAATATCAAACAGGGCCCATGATAAGAACTTGTTGAAGTATTTATCAACGGGTAATTCCAGATCAATGCATACCTGGTCAACAATGCTGGCGACTTTGAAAAACCTATTTTTAGGGTCAATGTTTTCCATTAGGCTTTATCGTTTGCGTCCTTAATCGTATCGGTCGGCTGTTTTCTGCGCTCCCGGAACCAGTCTACCAGTTCAGCGATAACAGTTTGTTCTATGTCTGCAGGAATCGGATAAGGATCACTGTCTCCTATTACGGAGCTGTCGCGAATCGCCAGGCGTATTCCAACCTGACCATATTGAGTTCCTACGTTTCCCCTGTCAAAAACAAAGGTTCTCCCTTTAGCGTATCCCGAGATTCTACCCTCAAGGTTGGAGGCCATATTATTTCTGTAGGCGGTAACATCCCTAAAACTTTTTATAATCACCGGATCAAAATATCTTGTTTTATTCCCAGTGAACGCATTTTCAAAGTACACCTGTTCAATGCCTCCATTTCTTGGTAGATTAACATAGTTGGCCGGAATGGTGAAGTAACTAGGCATCTTGTTAGCCGGATCGGTAATAGTGAGCCACTCCCAAGTCGTAATAAACTGCTCATCCAATTGAGCCCCGTTCCCCATCTTCCAGTTCTCAATGAAGCCAGATTTTGCCATTTGGTTTACCATGGCAT
>CAZBSB010000135.1:0-6695 GCA_964494535.1 uncultured Rhodospirillales bacterium | reverse complement strand
GTGCCCAGCAGGATCAGAACAGCGACATATTGTTGTGCATCATCAGGCAGAATCCATCCTGAGAAAACATGTTGTAAAAAAAGGATGCCCAACCCGGCCATGCTGAATGGCTTGATGAACCAGTTGACCACAAAAGTGATCAATAGCCCTCTGGGATTCTTGCTGACATCCTTGATGGTCGAGAAATCAACATTCACCATCATCGGGTAAATCATCACCCAAATTAGCATCGCCACGACAAGATTGACGTGAGCATATTCAAGGCGTGCGATGAATTGGAACATCGGCGGGAACAGACTGCCAAGCAGGATGCCGCCAGCAATGCACAAGCCCACCCACAGGGTCAGATAACGCTCAAAAAAACCTAAGGGCGCGGCCATAATTTTCCAATTTCACTCAGCTTGGCCGACAACACAACTCTGTCTAAATTTACCGGCAATGCAAGAAGTGCCATGACGCGCAGAGCCAGAATATCAAATACACGCTGAAATTCGGCTTTTATCGCGGCTTCCGTGCCTTCAAAATGCGCGGGGTCAGGCACGCCCCAATGGGCTTTGACCGGCGCACCGAAGAACAGCGGGCAAGTTTCGCCGGCGGCATTGTCACAGACCGTAATCACGATATCTAAGGCTTGCTGCCTAAACTCATCCCATGATTTGCTGCGATAGCCATCTGCGCTTATTCCGTTGGCTTGTAGCGTTGCCAGACTCATCGGGTGAACTATGCCGGTGGGTTTGCTGCCGGCGCTGAAGGCATGGTACATGCCTTTGCCGTAATGGTTCAACAAACCCTCAGCCATAATGCTGCGGCACGAATTGCCCGTGCAAAGCACCAGAATATTTTGCATCAGCCACAGCACCCAGTCGTGTTATCTGAAGGCACACAACAGCCTGGCTGGCCTTTGGTTTCCGGCACACAGCAAGCGGATGCGGCGGCTTGTTCATCATGGCCGGAGAATATATGGGCATCGGCCATCGTGTGATAAGCCTCCCAAGCCACGCCATTGGGGTCTTCAAGCCACGATTTTTCGGATTTTGCATAACAGCAGGTGGCCTCGCCATCCCCGTGCATGGCGATATTTGCCTGGTTTATTTGTGCCCGGAGCGCGTCTAGCTCATCGGCACTGTCCACCTGAATGCCAAGATGATCAACCCCGATATTGGCCGCACGGGTCGAAATGGCGAAGTTTATGCGCGGATCTTCAAGCATCCACTTGGCATAGTCCGGTTTGAGTTTGACAGGGTCAGCACCGAAAAGCGCCGAATAAAACCGAACGCTCTCCGCGATGTTTTTGACGCCGAGATGCAAATGCATACGCTTCATGGTCATTTCCCTTTCTGGGTTGGTGGACAACAAGGTGAAAGTTCAATCACGGCAGCGCCTTTTTGCTTGCCGGTACGGACGCTGGCGAACTCGACGCGACAACAATCCTCAACCATGAAGCGGATGAGGCTGGTAAAGAACGCGAAATTGGCGGTGTAGATGACGGAGCGCCCTACCTTGCGGGACAACACAAGGTTAGCGTTGCTCATATGGCTCAAGTGAAAAGACAAGGTATTATGCGGTATGCCAAGTTTTTCGCCGATTTTTCCCGCTGGCGAACCTTCCGTTCCGCACTCCACCAGCAGCCTGAAGACCAGCAGGCGTGTTTCCTGAGAAAGCGCGTCAAAGGCGATCAAGGCGGCTTGCGTGTCCATCTGTCCAATATTATGGACATTTTATTACTTGTCAATAGAAATGGACATATTTATTGGGCGGCTCGGCTACCCTGTAAAAAACAAGTTTCAGCAACCACCACTCATGCTGGCCAATCGGCTCTCTGCCCACCCCTCTGCCGCTTTCTCCAACGATTTAAGCTAATATCTGCACACGCAGACAGTCCGCTGGACATTTCCGGTGAGCCTGGCTATAAACCCCGCAAAGCATGGCGCTTGCGCTGTGCCGCTGTGGGAGGTTGGCTTCTAAAATCGGTGCAAACCGAGCCTGAAGCGCCGCACCACGGCACCCTTTACCCACCTGGGGAACAGGTGGGCAACGGGTTTGCGGGCAGAAGAAGGCCGGCGCGTGGCGCGGGCATTCCCCTGTTTCCAGACCGAATTTTAGCGTCGGCGCGGGTTGCCGCGGCCTGGCGTGTGGCAGGATGAGGATAGCATGGCCAAGGAAATTGTCGGTTATATCAAATTGCAGGTGCCAGCCGGCGCCGCCAACCCCTCACCGCCCATCGGGCCGGCGCTGGGGCAGCGCGGTTTGAACATCATGGAATTCTGCAAGCAGTTCAACGCCAAGACGCAGAGCATGGAAAAAAACATGCCGATTCCGGTGGTCATCACCGCCTTTTCGGATCGCAGCTTTACCTTCGTGACCAAGACGCCGCCGAACACCTATTTCATCAAGAAGGCAGCGAAGCTGGAAAAGGGTGCGACGACAACCGGCACGCAGGTGGTGGGCAAGATTACAATGGCGCAGGTGCGCGAAATCGCCACCATCAAGATGCCTGATCTCAACGCCAACGACGTTGACGCGGCGATGAAGATGATCATCGGCTCCGCCCGTTCCATCGGCATTCAGGTTACGGAGTAACGACCATGGCAAAGCACGGCAAGAAATTCCGCAAGGTTGTCAAATCCGTTGACCGCAACAAGGCCTATGCGCCGGCGGAAGCGGTGAAGCTGGTGAAGCAGAACGCCGGCGGCATGGCGCGCAAATTCGACGAAACCATCGAAATCGCCGTCAATCTGGGCATTGACACCAAGCAGTCCGACCAGATGGTGCGCGGCATGGTCGCGCTGCCGGCCGGCACGGGCAAGACCATTCGCGTCGCCGTGTTCGCCAAGGGCGACAAAGCTGACGCCGCGACCAAGGCCGGCGCTGACGTGGTGGGCGCCGATGATCTGGCCGAAAAGATTCTGGCCGGCTTCATGGATTTCGACCGCGTCGTCGCCTCGCCGGACATGATGGGCGTGGTGGGCAAGCTCGGGAAGGTGCTGGGGCCGCGTGGCTTGATGCCCAACCCGAAGCTGGGCACCGTGACGCCGAATGTCGCTGACGCCGTCAAGGCCGCCAAGAGCGGCTCCATCGAGTTCCGCGCCGAAAAGGCCGGTGTGGTGCAGGCCGGCATCGGCAAGGCCAGCTTCAGCGAAGAAGCGATCATGCAAAATGTCGCCGCTTTCATGCAGGCTATCAGCAAGGCACGGCCGGCCGGTGTTAAGGGCAATTACATCAACAAGGTCACGCTGTCCTCCACCATGGGGCCCGGCGTGAAGATTGACTTTAACAGCCTGGTGGGCGCCGCCGCCGCGGCTTAAGGTGGCAAAGTTTCCGTCACGGCCGTAAGGCTATGACGGTGAAGACCTGTCCAAGACTGCAGGTGTCGGTCGCAAGGCTGGCTTAATGTCCTGCATAGACAGTGTTGAGACGGATTATTCGCCCGGGCTAAAGCGCGGGCAAATTCCTTCAACGCGGACAGGATGTGGTTCGGCCGGCAACGGCCGCGCCACACTGCCTGCGCCATGGTGGCGCCGGCAGCGTGTAACGTGGAAGGAGGAAACGCATGGATCGTTCCCATAAGCAATCGGCGATCGATGATCTGCGGACTGAACTGGATAAGCAAAGCACCGTCATCGTGTTCCGCCCCATGGGCTTGACCGTGGCGGAAGACCGCGCCTTGCGCCAGAAGGTCATTGCCGCCAAGGCCAATATGCGGGTGATCAAGAACACTCTGGCCAAACGGTCGGTGGACGGCACCCGTTTTGCCGGCTTGACCCCTTTGTTCAAGGGGCCGACGGCGCTGGTCTATTCCAACGACCAGGTAGCGCCCGCGAAAGTCATCGTGGAATTCGCCAAGACCAACAAGAAGGTGGAAATCGTCGGCGGCACTTATGCCGGCAAGGAGCTGAGCGTCAATGACGTGAAGACCCTGGCCGCCGTGCCGAGCCGCGAGGTTCTACTCTCGCAGTTGGCCGGGTTGCTGAAATCGCCGGTGCAGCAGCTGGCCGCCTCGCTGGCGGCTCTGGCGCAAAAGAAAGGCGCCGCCGCTTAAGCTTTTTGTTTCAACCGTTTAACACTGAGAAAGAGGTACCCAAATGTCGTTCGATAAAGATGCTTTCCTGACCGCCGTGGACAACATGAACGTCATGGAACTGAATGAGTTGGTCAAGGCTATTGAAGAAAAGTTCGGCGTTTCCGCCGCGTCCATGGCGGCTCCGGCCGCTGGTGGCGGCGGTGGCGCCGCTCCGGCCGCCGCCGCGGAAGAGCAAACCGAGTTCACGCTCGTGCTGCTGGCCGCCGGCGACAAGAAGATCGACGTGATCAAGGAAGTCCGCGCCCTCACCAGCCTCGGCCTCAAGGAAGCCAAGGATTTGGTGGAAGCCGCGGCTCCCGGCGCGCCGAAGACCATCAAGGAAGCCCTCAACAAAGCCGACGCCGAAAAGGCCAAGAAGCAGCTGGAAGCAGCCGGCGCGAAGGTCGAGTTGAAGTAAGCAATAAGCCAAACTACGGTTTGAGAACGGGCGGTGCCATGCACCGCCCGTTTTTTTATAACCTAATGCAGCCGGCTGCCGTTGGGCACGGGCTGGTCGGCGCCGATCAGCACCACCCTTCCCTCCGCATCAGCGAAGCCTAAGGTCAACACTTCGGATATAAACGGACCAATCTGGCGCGGCGCGAAATTCACCACCGCCGCCACCTGTCGGCCGATTAGCTGCTGTGGCGCATAAAGCGCCGTGATCTGCGCCGAACTGCTTTTGGTGCCAATCTCCGCGCCGAAATCAATCCGCAATTTATAGGCCGGTTTGCGCGCTTGCGGAAATTCCTCCGCCGCGACGACCGTGCCGATGCGGATGTCGAGTTTCAGAAAATCATCGTAACTCGCCGTCATGTGTCAGGCAACGCCGGCGCGCAGCAGGTCATGGATGTGCAGGATGCCGATCGGCCGGCCTTCGTCATCCACCACGAACAACTGGGTGCGGCGTTTTTCGTTCAGGATATTTAGCGCCTCCGCCACCAGGGCGCGGCCGTCTATGGTAGTCGGCGCGCCGGTCATCACATCCCGCGCGGTCTTGTGCAGCAAATCCTGCCCCAGATGCCGCCGCAAGTCGCCATCCGTCACGATGCCGGCCAGCTTGCCCACCGCGTCCACCACGCCGACGCAGCCGAAACTCTTTTGGGTCATGATGACCAGCGCCTCGCTCATGGGCGTCTGCAGCCCCACCAGCGGCAAATCATCGCCCGCATGCATCAACTGCGCCACGCGCTGCAACTGGCTGCCCAGCTTGCCGCCCGGGTGGAAATTGCGGAAATCCTCCGCCGTGAAGCCTTTGTGATCCAGCACGGCCACGGCCAAAGCGTCTCCCAAAGCCAATGTCATAGTGGTGGAGGTGGTCGGCGCGAGCCCCATGGGGCAGACTTCCGGCTCCGGCGGCAGGAGCAGCAGCACGTCTGCCGCCTCGGCCAACGCGCTGCGGGCGCCGCTGGTGATGGCGATGAGCGGCAATTTATAGCGCCTCGTGTAGGCCACCAGATCGCTCAGTTCCCGCGTCTCGCCGGAATTGGAAATGGCGATGACCACGTCATCGGACGTCACCATGCCCAAGTCGCCGTGGCTGGCCTCGCCCGGGTGGACAAAAATGGCCGGCGTGCCGGTGGAAGCCAGCGTGGCCGCGATTTTACGGGCAATATGCCCGCTTTTGCCCATGCCGGAAACCACGACACGCCCTTTGGCCGCCGTCATATGCTGCACCGCGGCGCTAAACTGGCCGTTCAAGCTGGCCGCCAAAGCGCGCAAAGCCTCCCCTTCGGCCAACAACACCTTGCGGCCGATGGGCGTGAAATCAGGAGTCTTGACTATCTTTTGCGTTACAGAGGACATAGCAACCACCGGTAAAGGATTCTTAGTTAGTCTAACAGTGTAATGGGCTTGCCTGAACTTTGCGAATGATATTAACTCAACGTTATATACTTAGTACAAACCAAATTCGTAGGCTGGCGACATCAATCAATTGTGAGGCTCCATGCTGCGGCTTCCTGCTTACCTTGCCTTCTCAATCATACTTCTGGCATCGGTGGTACATGCGGAGGAAGCCGCCAAGCTAAAATCTGAAGATATTGGTAAATTGGCCGAGTCAGGCAATGCGGACGCGCAATATATGTTGGCTTCCAGTTTTATGACCGGCGACGGACAGCCGCGGAACCCGGCCATGGCGCGCATCTGGTTTCATAAGGCCGCCGAGCAGGGACAGGCCGAAGCGCAATTCAGCCTGGCGTTCATGTATGACAACGGCATGGGTGCTGAACAAAACAAAGTAGAAGCGGCTAAGTGGTATACTAAAGCCGCGTTGCAAGGCGTGGCTGCCGCACAGTCCAGTCTTGGCCGCATGTACGTCAATGGCGAAGGTGTGCCACGCAACGGCTATGAGTCCGCCAGATGGTATCGCATGGCGGCGGAAAAAGGCGACGCTAACGCTCAATATGCCATCGGTGAAAGCTATGGCCTGGGATTAGGCGTCGCCAAAAACCAGGCTGAAGCCGTTAGATGGTATATGATCGCCGCCCAGCAATCGCATCCACAAGCCATGAGTGCCTTAGGCGAGGCTTATCTCTATGGTAATGGACTTGAGTTAAACAGAAAAAATGGGCTTCACTGGCTTGATAAGGCTGCGCGAGCTGGAGAGAAACAAGCGCAGTATGCCTTGGCGATG
>CAZBSB010000134.1:0-6766 GCA_964494535.1 uncultured Rhodospirillales bacterium | reverse complement strand
GGAATTATTGGCAGGTTGTTGCCAGGTTCCCGTCCGCGTCTACCGCCGATCGCGCCCTGGCCCATCAACGACTTACGCAGCTAGAGCAAAAGCAGCCAGAAACGGAAATCTGGCGCGAGGCCGTGGAACTGGAAGCCCGCCAATCACCTTAACCCCCGGATGAGCGATAGGTTCGGTGTGGCGGCTGCCCGCAAAAATAACCCGCGGTCAGGGTTGGTGTGGCGGCTGCCCGCAAAACAAAATTGGTGGGTGATGAGGGGTTCGAACCCGCGACCCGCTGATTAAGAGTCAGCTGCTCTACCAACTGAGCTAATCACCCTATTGCACTTGGCAGGCGGCCTGCTTAGCAGCCGATCAAGCGGCTGTCCAGTGCGGAGTGTCCGGCCACCTCAGCCCCGCCAGCAATCACAAACACGTCGAGCAGATGAAGATATCTACCGTGGAGTGCTCAAATTGGTTGATGAAAGTTAACAATTGGCCAGACGAAGTCATTTTTTATTCAAACTTGCTATGTTACGCTGACGCAAACGGTGCTATAGTCGTCTAGTTAAGACAAAACCCATCCTGGGTGCGACGGGGGACAAGCATGATCCTTAGACAAAATGGCGCGGGTCGCGTTCTCGCTCTTGCCAGCCTCATCGTGACTTTGTTTGCCCCATATTCGGCGCACGCCTTGGTGACAAATTTTGGCGCCATGATTTGTCAGTTTACACAACAAAATTCCGGCTTACCGGCCTTTTTTAGCTGGATGGCCTACATAGCCGGCACCTTTTTCGTTGTGAAATCTTTCTTGGAGGCACGTCGCTGGACAACGGATCCGCAGCGTCACCCGATGAGCAAGGTTCTGCTTTATGCTTTCGCCGGCACCTGCTGCCTAATCTTGCCGAGTTTCGCGAAGATGTTGCTTGACAGTGTTTTCACGACGGCAGGCTGGGGTGCTGGTGGCGCACCGGCATGTAACCCGGGCGCAGTTGTTAACATCGCTGTCCTGGGCGGCCTGGATCTGGTGGCTAATAATTTCGTCAACAACATCACGCAGCCAGCCTTCATGGGGCTAGGTTTTTTATGCTACACCTTGGGTGTCTTACTCATATTCCGCGGCCTGAATAAAATGGCGAAATACAATACCGACCCGAAAGCCTATTCTATCCAAGCCATCATGGCCAATTTGTTCATCGGCGCGTTGCTAATGGCTGTAGCCCGCACGAAGGATGTTTGGTTGGTATCTCTCTTTGGCGCTGGCGCGGCTGGTCCCTTGGTGGCTGCGACAGTTGGCAACGGCACCATTAATTGGGCAGCCTTAGGCATACTGCCGGCGACAGCGGCTCAATTTGACACGGCCTACATTGCTGCTACCACTTTCTTCCAGATTATTGGCGTTATTGCCTTCATCCGAGGTTGGCTGATCATGAAGGCGATCGCCGAGGGGGTCGGCAATCACACGACTTCCCAGGGCTTTACGCACATCATCGGTGGCATTTTCTGCATGAATATCATTGTGTTCCTGCGTGCCGCTTTTGCCACATTTGGCCTTGGCACCTTCCTTACCTAAACAAGTTCGCAAGTCTCTCAGTTCCCTTGACGCTGCTGATACTTTGCGTCAAGAAACGGAAACCCTTGCAAGGTTCCTCGCTTGCTGCGCCATTTTTGGATGCTGTTTCATGTGACCGTAACCGCCTGGCTTGACGACCGGGCGCAGCGCCTCGGCGCGTCTCTAGCATTTTATAGCATCCTATCGCTCGCTCCGCTGCTGCTGCTGCTCATGCAAGTGGCCGGCCCCTTGCTGGGCAACAGCACCGTGGAGCAACAGGTGGTCGGCCAGCTGAAAGACCTGGTTGGCGCGCAGGGTCTGGATACCGTCAAATATATCCTTCATGCTGCCAGAAATCGGGAAGAGAGCGGCTGGCTCGCCAAGGCCTTGGCCTTTGGTCTCATGCTCTTTGGCGCCTCGGGCGTATTTCATGACCTGCAAGACGCTTTGAACGTGATTTGGAAAGTGCCGCCCAAGCCCCGCCCTGTCCTAGCCTGGTTGCAGGAAAAGCTCTTCGCCTTCCTCATGGTCGGCTGCGTCGGCCTGCTGCTGTTTGCCTCCTTGGCCGTCAGTACGGTCTTGAACGCTTTCACCCAGCTGGCGCAAGACTGGATTCCCTTGAATATCTCCCTGCAAATGCACCGGCTGGATTTTCTCGTCAGCTTCGTTGTCAGCACCGTGCTGTTCGCCTTGATCTTCAAGGTCGTGCCGGACAAGCGGATTCCCTGGTCGCACCTCTGGCCCGGCGCCGCACTGACGGCGCTGCTCTTCGTGGTTGGCAAATATCTCATCGGTTTTTACCTGGCGCAAAGCGGCCTGGCCTCGGTGTTCGGCGCGGCGGGTTCCGTCATCATCCTGCTCATCTGGGTCTATTACACGGCGCAAATTCTGTTCTTCGGAGCGGAATTCACCCACGCCGTAGACCTGCATGGCCTGCGCCCGCGCCCGCCCGCCACGCCAGGTCTGTAACGCCGTCCCAGGCTTGACCTTTTGGCCTATTTCCCGCATGACAAGACCATCCTTTCCCGAGGAATCCATGGCCAAACCAAGTTCCGTAGCACCGCTGCCCGAATCAATCACCAGCCTGAGCTTCGAGCAGGCGATGGCGGAGTTGGAAAAGCTGGTCAAGCAACTGGAAGACGGCAAAGCCAGCCTGCAGGACGCCATCGGCGCTTATGAACGCGGCAGCCTGCTGCGCCAGCATTGCGAGCGGCAGCTGCGCCAGGCGCAATTGAAGATCGAACAAATCACCCAGCAGGCGGATGGCAGCATCGCCGCCAAAGACTTCTCGGCCTGACCATCCCACCAGAAAGACACGCCATGCCCTCATTGCATCCCGACCTCTCGGCCAGCATGGCCGAAACCGCCGCCGCGGTTGAACGCGCGCTTGACCGTTTGCTGCCCCAGGCCGGCTTTGCCGAAAGCCGACTGTTTGAAGCCATGCGTTACAGCGCCCTGGGCGGCGGCAAGCGCCTGCGCCCCTTCTTGGTGCTGAACGGCGCCGCTTTGTTCAATGTGCGCGAGCAATGCGCCCTGCGCGCCGCGGCGGCGGTGGAATGCATCCACTGCTATTCACTGATCCACGACGACCTGCCCGCCATGGACAACAGCGACCTGCGCCGCGGCAAACCCACGGTGCATAAGCAGTTTGACGACGCCACCGCCATACTGGCCGGCGATGCTCTGCTTACCATGGCTTTTGAAATTCTGGGGGATGCCGATACCCACGAAGACCCGAAAGTGCGTTGCCAGCTGATCACCGAACTGGCCAAAGCCTCCGGCGCGAATGGCATGGTCGGCGGCCAGATGCTGGATTTGATTGCCGAAACCACGCCGCTCGATATCGGCGCCATCACCCGCCTACAGCGCATGAAAACCGGCGATTTGATCGCCTTCTCGGCTGTGGCTGGCGCCATTCTCGGCCGCGCCCCGGCGCAGCATTATGCGGCCTTGCGCAACTACGCGCATGATCTCGGTCTGGCCTTCCAGATCATTGACGACCTGCTCGATTACGAAGGCACGGAAGCCGAAGTCGGCAAATCGGTGCAGCGCGATGCCGAGGCCGGCAAAGCCACCTTCGTCACCATCCTGGGTCCGGAACGGGCGCGGGCGCAGGCGCATTTGTTGTCGGAACAGGCCATCCGTCACCTGAATATCTTTGCCGGCCGCGCCCAAAATCTGGAAGACGTGGCGCGTTTCGTGGTTGAGCGCCGCCACTGACCGGCCTAACAAACTGTTAACCCAAACCGGTTTAACTGGCATCACAGGGCTTTCGCCTTGACCAATCATGCCGTATTGACAAGGTCATGATTCAATTCGTCATCACCCACCTGGGCGTCTTCGCCGCGCTCTGGAGCGCCCTCGCGGCGCTCTGCTTCACCTTCCTGGTCGCCACCTTGGTCACCGCCCTGGTGCTGTGGCAACAGCGCCAGGCCACCCTGCAAACCGCTTCCGGCAGCACCCTGCAGCAGCGCCTGCAGCAACAGGACGCCGTGCTGGAAACTTGCGAAACCGCCTGGTGCCTCTTCAACCGCGAAGGCGTGCTGCTGCGCCACAATCTGCGCCAGCAGCAAGTGATTGACCTGCCCTTGCGGCATTTTGACGAGCTGGTGGCGCTGTTCGAAGATGGCACGCCGCTGATGGAGAATTTCCGCCATCTGCAGAAAGCCGGCCAGGCCTTCGCCGTGCAATTGACCAACGCCAAAAACGGCCAGCGCCTGGAAATCAAAGGTCAGCGCACCGCGCGATATGGTGCCGAATATTTTTGCGTGCTGCGGATCAATCCGGTTGCCGCCGCGCCTGCGCCGGTAGTCGCCGCGGTGGTGGAACCAGCGCCGGCAGCGCCGCCGCTGCTCGCCACCGCGCTGCTGGAGTCTCTGCCTTTCCCCCTCTGGCGCCGCGATGCCGCGCAGCAGCTCATCTGGGTCAACGCGGCCTATGCGGCCTGGTCGGGTCACGCGGTCGCGGAAATCCTCTCCAGCCAGATCGAGCTTGTGCCGCCGGCATCAGCCGCCGCCGGCAAGGCCACGGGCGGCAAGAGCGTGACGGGGCGCAAATTGGCCTTGAAGGCGGTGCTAAAAGGCGACGCGCAGCATGAGCGCGCCTTCGGCGTCGTCGCCGGCCAGCGCCGGCTCCTCGAAATCAGCGAACTGCCTACACCACAGCCGGAAGGCGAGGGGCTGGGCACCCTGGGTTATGCTCTCGATATGACCGTCACTCAGGAATTGCAGGACGAGTTGCAGCGCCATATTGGCGCGCACCATGAGGTGCTGGAAAATCTGGCGACCCCCATCACCATCTATGGTGCCGACCAGCGTCTGGAATTCTACAACCGCGCCTATATCCGCCTCTGGGATCACAGCGAGGAATTCCTCGCCGGCAAACCAAATTTCGGTGAAATTCTCGAAGATTTGCGCGCCCGCCGCCGCGCGCCGGAGCAGGTGGATTTCCAGCGCTATAAAAAGGAACGCCTGGCGCTCTTCACCACGCTCCTGGAAGCGCGCGAAGACATGCTGCATCTCCCGGACGGCACCGCCTTGCGCGTCGTCGCCGTGCCGCACCCCTTCGGTGGACTGATGTTCCTGCACGAGGATGTGACGGACAAGCTCGCGCTGGAATCTTCCTACAACACCCTTATTGCCGTCCAGCGCGAGACCTTGGACAATTTGGCGGAAGGCATCGCCGTCTTCGGCGCCGATGGACGCCTCAAACTCTTCAATCCGGCCTATGCCCAAATCTGGCACCTGCCGGTCGCGGCGCTGCCGGAAGAGCCGCATATCAATGATCTGGTTGATCTCATGCTGCCGCTGCTGCCGCCGGATCAGAGCCAGTCTTTCCGCGCCGCCATGGTGGCCGGCGCCCTGCAGCGTTCAGAGCAGGATGGCCGCTATATCCGCCAAGACGGCAGCATCATCAGCTACCACACCGTGCCGCTGCCGGACGGCGCCATGCTCAACTCCTATGTGGATGTGACCGATACGCTGCGCGTCGAGCAGGCGCTGCGCGAGAGCAACGCCGCCCTGGCGACCGCCGACCGCTTGAAATCGGAATTCGTCGCCAACGTCTCCTATCAGCTCCGCACGCCGCTCAACACCATCATGGGTTTTGCCGAAATTCTCGCCAACCAATATTTCGGCACGCTGAACGAGCGCCAGTTGGAATATGCCCGCACCATCATGGAAAGCAGCAAGCGCCTGAAGCTGCTGATTGACGATGTGATTGACCTCGCCATGGTGGATGCCGGCCGCATGGCGCTCAACCGCCGCACCGTCGCCATCGTGCCGCTGCTGCAGACGGTTGTGGGCATGATGGGCGAATGGGCGCGCCAACAATCGCTGGAGCTGCTGGTGGATGCCGAACACGGCATCGGCAATTTCGCGGTGGATGACAAGCGCATCAAACAGGTCTTGTTCAATCTGGTCAGCAACGCCATTCAATACACGCCGCCCGGCGGCCGCATCACGCTACAGGCGAGGCGTGAGATTGACATGATCCGCGTGAGCGTCATCGACACCGGCATCGGCATTCCCGCGCAGGATCAAGAGCGCATCTGGGACAAGTTCGAGCGCAGCAACGCCCAGTCGCGCCAGAGCGGCGCCGGCCTCGGCCTCTCGCTGGTCAAAAGCTTCATCACGCTGCATGGCGGCCATATCACCATCAGCAGCCAGATCAATCGCGGCACGCAGGTCAATTGCTTCCTGCCCATCACTCCGCCGCTGGCGGAAGCTGACCGCCGCTCTGGCGCGGTCGCATGACCAGCCGCTGGCGCCAGGTGCTGCCGCTGACGGATGCGGCGGCCACCCAAGCCTTGGGGCGGGCATTGGCGCCGCTTTTGCGCCACGGCGATGTCGTGGCGCTGCGCGGCGACCTCGGCGCCGGCAAGACCACATTGGCGCGCAGCATCATTCAAACCCTGCTGGGGCATGACGACCTCGTGCCCAGCCCGACCTTCACCCTCGTGCAGCATTATAACGCGCCCGGCAATCTGCTCATCGCCCATTATGATTGGTATCGTGTCAAGCAGCCGGATGAAGTCTGGGAACTGGGCTTCGAAGATGATCTGGCGCACGCCATCACTTTGGTGGAGTGGCCGGAGCGCGCCCCGTCATGCCTGCCGCCGCGCGCGCTCACTTTGTCCTGGCACGAAAATCCTGTCGGCAGCCGCCATGTCGCACTCAGCGGCACGTCATTCTGGGCGGCACGACTGGAAACTCTACCCGACCTTGCCGTCAAACC
>CAZBSB010000133.1:3848-6808 GCA_964494535.1 uncultured Rhodospirillales bacterium | reverse complement strand
CTGGCCTGCTGCACATCCGGGTCATGCAGCACGAAGCGACCGGGCTGGCGGCGCGGCGAGAATAGCTGACGGTTGTCTGGCCTAGCCGGCAGCGTCTTAGCCGGCACCTTGCCGAATGTTTCTTCCGCCATGGCGCGCACCGCTTCCGGCTCCACGGCGCCGGCCACCACCAGCAGCGCGTTGTTGGGCGCATACCAGCGGTCGTAAAACGCCGTGGCCAGCACCGCATTCATTTGCGACACTTCCTGCTTCCACCCGATGATCGGCCGGCCGAACGGATGCTTGCCGTAAATTTTCTGGCTGAATTTTTCGTTGAAGCGCCCGTCCGGATTATCATCCGTGCGCTGCCGCCGCTCGGCCAGCACCACGTCCAGCTCCGGCTTGGCCTGGGCTTCGCTGATGGTCAGGTTCGCCATCCGGTCGGCTTCCATCGCCATCAAACGCGGCAGGAAGCTGCTGGGCACAGTGGCGAAATAGGCCGTATATTCATAAGACGTAAAAGCGTTGTCCTGCCCGCCGGCGGCGGCCACCGCCTTGCTGAAACCGCCGGGCGGCATGGTCGGCGTGCCCTTGAACATCAGATGCTCAAGATAATGCGCCAGGCCGGACTGCCCCGGCGCTTCATCTACCGAACCCACCCGATACCACAGCATTTGATGCACCACAGGCGCGCGATGGTTGGGCACCACAACGATCTCCAACCCGTTGCTGAGTGTGTAGGTCTTGGGGTCAAAGACCTTCGCCGCCGCATCGCGCGTGGACACCAGCACCGTGAGCGCAACCGCCAGGGCAAAAACTGTCACACGCATGGCATTCTCCGCCGGACGGTATTGTTCACAAACCGAGCCAGCCGCTCTTGCGCTTTTCGATGGTGGGCGTGGCGCCACTATTCGCCGCTTTGCCATCGCCGCGCGCGGATTTCAGTCGCTCCGCTTCCTTGCCGGCGTCCACTACCGTGTTGCCGTCATCCTTCTGGCGCCACCACAGCAAATCATCCACCAGATGGCGGCTGTCGGCCACGTTCGCGGCGCTTTCTTGGTCAAGCGTCTTGCGGATATTCGGCTCCGCCTGCGCGGCACCGGCCTGCTGCAGCAGCTTCTGGTCAAGGCCGCTGAGTGTCGTGTTGGGCGCGGTTGTGGAGTCAAACAACGCGGCTTCGGCCTGCTTGGCAGGCGTCTGCTCCTGCGGCCGGGCGGCGCCGGGCTGCGGCGGGCGCAGATTATAGTCCGGCGGCAGCACCAAAGGCGCGCGATCCACCACCGCGAACTCATCCGGCGTGTTGCGCCCAAGACCCAGCATGTCTTTGGTTTCGCTGCAACCGATGAGCAGGAAGGGCAACAGCAAAAGGGTGGTAGGGCGTTTCATCAGGCACTCCGATTCAGGCGGCGTAAAAGCTGGCGCATTGTTGCACCCCGCCCATAAATGTCAATTGGCGGGCGACGGGCGGTGGAACGAATCCCAAATCAGCAGCCCCACCCCAACCACCACGGCGCTGTCCGCCACGTTGAACACCCAGGGGTAATAATCCACCTGAATGAAATCCACCACGGCGCCGAAGCGGCAGCGGTCTATGATATTGCCCACGGCGCCGCCCAGCACCAGGCCGATAGCCAGCGCCGGCAACCGGTGTTCCACGCGCCATAGCCAGCGCAGCAGCACGGCGGCGATGGCGATGGCCACGGCGCTCAGCACATAGGGCATGAAATCCTGATGGTTTTGCAGCAGGCCGAAGGTCACGCCGCGATTCCAAACCAAAGTGAAAGCGAGCAGCGGCATGACCGGCAGGTGATGCGGCGGTTCGGCCAGCAACTGCAGAATCCAGGCCTTGCTGGCCTGGTCCAGCGCCAGCACCAGCGCGGCGAGCCCCAGCGCCGGCCAAGCCAGCCGCGCCTGCGCCGGAAGTGGCCAGACGAACTTCATGCCGCCTGCCGGTCGGGCGCCGTCACCGCGTCATGGCAACGATCGCACAGCAGCGGGTGGTCGGCATGTTTGCCCACTTCCGG
Source organism: uncultured Rhodospirillales bacterium (assembly GCA_964494535.1). Taxonomy (GTDB): domain Bacteria; phylum Pseudomonadota; class Alphaproteobacteria; order UBA9219; family RFNS01; genus JAGOHT01. The sequence continues at coordinate 4,805 of CAZBSB010000133.1, read as the reverse complement.
CAATATCTGCCAGCAGCGGTCGCATTTCTGGCCCTGCGCCAATTGCACGACGACGCCGATATCCGCCACATCCGGTAGCGTGAAAGCGCCGGCCGGCGCCGCACCGGCCACCAGCTCCACGGATGAGGCGATGCACAACGCGGCGAAATCAGCGCTTTCCAACAGCGTTTTCTGCGACGCTGTCACATAGACCACCGGCTTGGCCTGCAGGCTGGAGCCGATTTTCTTTTCTTCCCGCGCTTTTTCCATCGCGCCGGTGACCACGCGGCGCACGGCGCGCAGCTGCTCCCATTTCGCGGCCAGCGCGGCATCGTGCCAGGCAGCGGGGAGCGTTGGGAATTCTTGCAGATGTACGCTTTCGTTGTCGCCAGGATGGCGCGCCAGCCAGGCCTCTTCCGCCGTGAAGCACAGGAACGGCGCCAGCCACACGGTCAGCGTGTCGCACAATTGCTCCAGCACCGTGCGCGTGGCGCGGCGGCGGTCGCTGTCTGGCCGGTCGCAATAGAGGCTGTCCTTGCGGATGTCGAAATAGAAGGCCGACAAATCCACCGCACAGAATTCATGCAGCGCCACCATGGCGCGGTTGAAATCGTAATCCGCGATAGCCTTGCGGATCACCCCGTCCACCTCATGCAGCCGGTGCAGCACCCAGCGCTCCAGTTCCGGCATGTCGGTATGCGGCAACCGCTCGACCGCCGCCATGCCGTCCAGCGCGCCCAGCAGATAGCGCAGCGTGTTGCGGAAGCGGCGGTAATAATCGCCGATCTGCTTCAAGATATCCGGGCCGATGCGTAAATCCTGCCGATAATCGGACATCACCACCCACAGGCGCAGGATATCCGCCCCCATTTGCTCCGTGATGGTCTGCGGCGCCACGACGTTGCCGAGCGATTTGGACATTTTGCGTCCCTGCTCATCGAGCGTGAAGCCGTGCGTCAACACCGCGTCATACGGGGC
>CAZBSB010000133.1:0-3838 GCA_964494535.1 uncultured Rhodospirillales bacterium | reverse complement strand
ACGCCGGCAGGACCGGCCCGTGAATTGTACTGCACCGCGTCATACGGGGCGCGGCCGCGCGTGCCGCAGGATTCGAGCAGCGAGGAATGGAACCAGCCGCGATGCTGATCCGACCCTTCCAGATACAGCGAAGCCGGCCAATTCACCTCCGGCCAGTTGCCGTTATTGCCCAGCGGGTCAAGCACGAAGGCGTGGGTGGAGCCGGATTCGAACCACACATCCACGATGTCGTAGACGCGGTCATAATCTTCGGCGTTGTAGTTCTTACCCAGGAAATCCTGCGCCGGCCGCGCATACCAGGCATCCGCCCCTTCCATGGTGAATATTTCCGCGATGCGCTCCAGCACCACCTTGTCTTTCAGCGGCTGGCCGGTTTTCTTTTCGATGAACAGCGCGATGGGCACGCCCCAGGCGCGCTGGCGGCTGATGCACCAGTCCGGCCGCGTTTCGATCATGCCGCGGATGCGGTTTTCGCCGATGCTTGGCACCCAGCGCGTATCGCTGATGGCCTGCAGCGCGGTTTCGCGCAGCGTCTTGCTGGCGCCTTCCGCCGCCTTGTCCATGGCGATGAACCATTGCGGCGTGGTGCGGAAGATCAACGGCGCCTTGGAGCGCCAGGAATGCGGATAGCTGTGCGTGATGTTCTGCTTCGCCAGCAGCGCGCCGGCATCCGCCAGCGCCTTGATGACCGCACCGTTGGCATCGCCCACCTTGCCATCCGGCTTGTAAACCACCTTGCCGGCAAACAGCGGCACATGCGGCAGATAGCTGCCATCGTCGCCAACATAATCCGTCGGCGCGATATTATGCTTGCGGCCGAGATTGAAATCATCCTCGCCATGCGACGGCGCGATATGCACAAAACCGGTGCCGGCTTCGGTGGTCACGAAATCGCCGGGCAGCAGCGGCACATCGAAATCATAGCCCTGGCCGCGCAGCGGGTGAGCGCACTTCACACCCTCCAATTGCTCGGCGGTGAGTTGCGTTAGCACTTTGTGGGCGGCAATCTTGGCTGTCTGACAAAAACTCGCCACAAGATCGGTGGCCACCACCAGTTTTTCGCCTACTTTGGCTAAACTATCCTCGGCCGCCGCCTCAACTTCCAGCACGGTATAATCGAAGGCGCCATAAGCGATGGCGCGGTTCGCCGGAATCGTCCAGGGCGTTGTCGTCCAGATGACAATGCTGGCACCTTCCAGCGCCATCAGTGTTTCGACCGTATCCAGACTGTCTGCCTGCTTGTTGGGTTTCAGACAATCAAGCAGCACCGGAAACTTCACCCAAATCGTCGTGGATTTGTGGTCGTGATATTCCACCTCGGCTTCAGCCAACGCGGTTTTTTCCACCACGGACCACATCACCGGCTTCACGCCTTTGTAAAGCAGTCCGTTGAGCAGGAATTTGTGAATCTCGCGCACGATTTGCGCTTCGGCAGCGTTGGTCATGGTGGTGTAGGGGCGCGACCAGTCGCCCATCACGCCCAGGCGCTGGAATTCGTCCGTCTGCACCTTCAGCCAATGCTCGGCGAAATCGCGGCATTCGCCGCGGAACGTCAGCGCCGGCACCTGATCCTTATCTTTGCCCTGCTTGCGATATTGCTCCTCGATCTTCCATTCGATGGGCAGCCCATGGCAGTCCCAGCCCGGGATATAAGCCACGTCATAGCCTAGCTGCGTATGAACGCGGTTGACGATGTCCTTGAGAATCTTGTTCAGCGCGTGGCCGATATGGATATTGCCGTTGGCATAGGGCGGGCCGTCATGCAGCGTGAAGCGCGGCTTGCCCTTGGCCTGCGCGCGCTGCAGCGCATAAAGGTCCATCACCCGCCAGCGCGCCAGCAGCTCCGGCTCCTTCTGCGCCAGCGCGCCGCGCATGGGAAAATCCGTCTTCGGCAAAAAGACGGTGTTTTTGTAATCGGTCTTGTTTTCGGTCGTCATCGTTCAAACCATCGGGAAGGCCGGACGCGGCCTTCAATAAAGCATTTTATGAGGAAGCAAAAGGCGAAACCCGGCTCTCAGCAAGCAGCCGGGATGATAATTCGCACGCGGACGCCATATGAGGTGCAGGTCGACATGGCATATAAGTAGCAGATAATTTGAAAAATGCCAAAAATTTACGCGTCAAGCAACCTACTGAAATACTGTCCTATCCTGGCAAATAGCTCTTCCAATAGTTACGAATTGCCCTCACAACACACTTCCTGTCTTCTTCGCCAAGGCTCACTGTATTCGGCATCCAGTAAAGAAATAAAGCGATGGCTTCGCACTGCCGCTGATTCAATGCTAGATATCGAGATATCGTTTCATGCTCTGCCGCGCCGTCATATTGTCTGGGATACAGGCTGCTGATAGTGCCTATGACGCGCATAGAGCCAGCATCGTAATTGTCCAGTAGACTGCACATAAGCGCCGGCAAATAGTAACGCAGGCCTTTGCTGTCCAGGTGGCCTATGGCGCAATTATCAAGGTCTTTGACGCTGAGTTTCTTCCAGTCATGCGTGATTTCTTTGCTGGGAAGTTTTGCATACTCCTGATCAGTAGCGCCGCCCCTGTATTTATCCGCTGCTTGCGTTTGCAGTATGCTAATCCCGCCATCCAATGTCACATTGGAAAATGCCTTCTCGATGACAGCCTTGATTTGACTCTTATCCATGAGCGCGCAGCAGTTCCTTCGCCCGTTCGCAGTCCTGTGCAATGGCTGCCTGTAGAGCGGGCAACCCATCGAACCGCTGCTCCGGGCGGATGAAGTCCACCAGCGCCACGTCCCATTCCTGGCCATAGAGATCGCCGCTAAAATCGAAGAAATGCACTTCCAGCCGTTCTTCCGCGCCGCCGACGGTCGGGCGCCGGCCGAGATTCGCGACGCCTGTTAGCGCCAGCCCGTCGCTCAGGCGTGTGCCGCGCACGGCATACACGCCATAGAGCGGGCGCAGATAATCGCCGAGAGCTAAATTGGCGGTGGGGAAGCCGATGGTGCGCCCGCGCTTATCGCCGTGCTGCACCATGCCGCGCAGCGCCCATGGCCGCCCCAAAATATGCGCCGCCGCCTGCGCCTGCCCAGCCTGCAGCAGCGCCCGCGCCGTGGAGGCGGCATAACGCTGCCCCTGCCCGTCCCGCACCGCCGTCTGCGCCTGCACCCGGATGCCGTGCGGCGCCAGCCATGTCGCCAGCCGCGCCATGTCGCCCCCGCGCGCGTGACCGAAACGAAAATCCTCCCCCGCCACCACGGCTTCAGCCTGGCATTGCTCATGCAGAACGATGTGCGCGAACTGCTCCGCCTCCATCGCCGCCAGCGCGGCATCAAAGGTCAGCGTCAGCACGTCGTCTGCCCCCGCGGCGCGCAGCAGCTCCTTTTTCTGCGCGGCATCCGTCAGCAAAAAGGGCGGCAGTTGCGGTGCGAAGAAGCGGCGCGGGTGCGGCGCGAAGGTCAGCGCCACCACCGGCAGCCCTTGCGGCGCCGCGATATCTTGCGCTGCAGCAATCAGCGCCTGGTGGCCGCGATGCACGCCGTCAAAATTGCCCAGCGCATAAACCGCGCTTTTTTCCGTCCGTTGCTGCATATTTGCCAAATATTTGACACAAACCCATTTGCAATCTTAGCATCCGCTTCATCCAAGCGCATTATTCTTATGCGCTTATCTTTCATCCTCCGCGCAATGGGTATCCGCATGACGAAAATCAAGGTCAAGACGCCGCTGGTCGAAATGGACGGCGACGAGATGACGCGCATCATCTGGCAAATGATCAAGGATTGGTTGATCGTGCCCTATCTTGACATTGAGCTGAAATATTTTGACCTCGGCATTCAGCACCGCGACGCCACCAACGACCAAGTGACG
>CAZBSB010000132.1:6186-6819 GCA_964494535.1 uncultured Rhodospirillales bacterium | reverse complement strand
TGCGGCGCTATCCGGTTCATGAGATCAACGGGATGATCTTCGTCTATGTCGCGGACAATCCGCGCGGCGACGACCCGCCGGCCGCGCCCGCGCCGGACTTCAGCCTGGGCAAGCTGAAGCCGAAATTCATCGTGGCGCAGATCTTCAACGCGCACATGGACGATGCAGTCGTCGGCCTGATGGACCCGGCGCATGGCCCCTTTGTGCATCAATCCTGGTGGTGGCGTAGCCGGCGCTCCATTCATGAGAAAGCCAAGGCCTTCGGCCCCGAGCCGTTGGGTTGGGCGATGCGACGCCACAAACCGTCCAGCAATTCGTTCGCCTATAAAATACTTGGTGGCGCGCCGGAAACGGAAATCCGTTTTGCGTTGCCCGGCATTCGCATCGAGCATATCGCCGCCGGCGCCAAGCGCGTGGTGAACTTGACCGCCGTGACGCCGATTGACGCGCAGAACACGGAGATCACCCACTGCATTTATTGGAATTGGCCGCTGCTGACAGTCGCCAAGCCGCTCATCCATGTTTTCGCCAGCCGCTTTCTGGGGCAAGACCGCGACGTGGTAGTCAAGCAGCAGGCGGGGCTGCGCCATGAAAGCAACCTGATGCTGATCAAGGACGCAGACACGCAGGCGC
>CAZBSB010000132.1:0-6176 GCA_964494535.1 uncultured Rhodospirillales bacterium | reverse complement strand
AACGAATATGCCCGCGCCCAGCAGGAGCTGCGCACTTATCAGAATCCGGTGCCGGAAACCGTGCTGCGCTGGCGGAGCTGAGCATGGATGTGTTTTACCTGGCCAGCAAAGCCGCCTGGGTCGCGTTCTCGCCGGCGAACTTGCTGCTCGCTTGGATTGCAGCGGGTGTTTTTCTGCTGGTGCTGGGGCGGGGCGGCTGGTCATATCGCTGGGGCAAAAGGCTGGCGATGACCGGCACGGTGTTTGCGCTGTTGCTGTGGTTCGTGCCTTTCGGCCACTGGGCGCTCGCGGTGCTGGAAGAACGCATTCCCCAACCAAAGCCGCTGCCGTCGGAGGTCGCCGGCATCATCGTCATCGGCGGCAGCGAGAGCGAGAATATCGCGGCGACGCGGGGTGAACTTTATACCAATTTCACCAACATGAACCGGTTGGTGGTCATGAAAATGCTGGCCGAGAAATATCCCAGCGCGCAACTGGTCTATGCCGGCGGCACCACGCGCCCGCAAACCCACAAGCAAAAGCGCCAGGCCGATATTGCCAAGGCGGTGCTGGACGTGATGATGGACGGCAAGCGCAAGATTACTTATGAGCGTAATTCGCGCACGACGCTGGAAAACGCGATCAATGCCAAGGCCATGGTGGGGGATCGCGTCAAGCAGCCCTGGCTGCTCGTCACCACCGCCTGGCACATGCCGCGCGCGCTGGGCACATTCCGCAAGCAGGGTTGGAATGTCGTCCCGATGCCGGCGGATTATTACACCGAAGGGCAGTTCCAGCCATTATGGCAGCCGGACTTCGCCAAGAATTTGATGGCGCTTTATATTGTGGGCAAAGAAGTCATCGGCATGGGCGCCTATTACTATGCCGGTCATACGGACGCGCTGTTTCCGGAGGCGCGATGAAGCAGGTCATTCTCTGCATCGTCGCGCTGCTGTGGCCATGGGCTGGCTTCGCCCAGGCTGATTTCGGCGCGTGGCTAAAGGATTTTAGCGCTGAGGCGCAAGCGGCGGGGATTTCCGAGGAGTCGCTGCAGCAATTAGACGGTCTAGAATTCGATGCCAAAGTCCTGCGCCTGGATAAAAGCCAGCCGGAACATAAAATCACCTTCGCGCAATACCGTAAAAATGTCGTGTCAGCGACGCGAATTCGGGACGGCAAGCGCTACCAAAAAATCCATGCCGCCGCGCTGCGCCGCGCCAGCAAAACCCATGGTGTGCCCAGTTCTGTCATTCTGGCGCTGTGGGGCGTTGAAACCAGCTACGGCGCCCTCAAAGGGCGCAACGATGTGCTGCGCTCCGTCGCTACCTTGGCTTATGACGGAAGGCGGGCAAATTATTTCCGCAAAGAGTTGTTGGCAGCGCTGCAGATTCTGGATAGTCACGCCACGCCGCCCGGCCGGCTGCAGGGTTCCTGGGCGGGCGCCATGGGGCAGTGCCAATTCATGCCCAGCACCTTTCTACGCCACGCGATGGATGGTGATGGTGATGGCATCAAAGACATCTGGGACAATGAAACGGATGCTTTCGCTTCCATCGCTAACTATCTGAAATATGAAGGCTGGCAGCCGGGGCAGGGGTGGGGTGAGAAGGTCACACCGCGCCGCGCCGTGGCGGCCGAAATGGTGGGCGTCAAGCAGGCCGGGCGGCCGCTGACGGCCTGGCGAAAGCTTGGGCTGGAACTGCGCCCTGGCAGCAAACTTGCGGGTGAAAAAGACCGGCTCTATTATCTCGTCCAGCCAGATGGGCCGGCAGGTCCCAGCTATCTGGTCACGGAAAATTACCAGGCCTTGATGCGCTGGAACCGTTCAACCTATTTTGCCACGGCGGTCGGCCTGCTGGCTGATGCCATCGCGCAGCCCTGAAGCGCAACCGGCCGGAACAAGGATAACAAGATGACCCGTCTTCGCCTTTGTCTGTCGCTTTGCCTGCTGCCGGTATTGCTGGCCGCTTGCGGCACATTTTCCAGCAAGCCAACGCGCCAGGCCAGCAGCGGCGGCAATGAGCCGCCGCTCACCGTATCGCGCGCCGGTAGCTATAAGGTCGGCGAGCCGTATCAGATCAACGGCGTCTGGTATTATCCGAACGAGGATTACAGCTATGACGAAACCGGCATCGCCTCCTGGTATGGGCCGGGCTTCCACGGCAACAAAACCGCCAATGGCGAGATTTTTGACTCCAACGAATTGACCGCCGCGCATCCCACGCTGCCGATGCCAAGCCTGGCGCGTGTTTCCAACCTCGATAACGGCCGCTCCGTGGTGCTGCGCATCAATGACCGGGGGCCTTATGCCGGCGGTCGCTTGATTGATGTCAGTCGGCGTGCTTCGCAACTTCTGGGCTTTGAGAAATCAGGCACCGCCAAAGTGCGCGTGCAGGTGTTGGCCGATGAAAGCAAGGCGATAGCCGCCGCGGCGCGACGCTATGGCACGGATCAAGCCAGCAAAGCCTATGCCAACAGCACTTTTTCCAGCGCGCCAGTCACCAAGGTGGTCAAGCGCCAGGAGCCGGCGCGCCGCCCCTTTGTGCCGCCGCAATTGCCGCCCCCTGAACGCGTGATGAGCGATGACGGCGTGACGCCCATGGAGCTGCCGGTGCTGACCAATGTGCCAGTCAAGCCGGACACCAAAATTTTCGTGCAGGCGGGCGCCTTCACCATGGCGGAGAATGCCGGCAAGTTACAGCGCGAATTGCGGCGCTTCGGCGAGGTGCGGGTTGACCAGGCCAAGCTGGAGGATATCTTGTTTTATCGTGTGCGGATCGGCCCGCTGGCCAGCGCCGCCGCGGCCAACAAATTGCTGCAGCAGGTCGCGCAATCGGGTGTGCCGGCGGCGAAGATTGTGGTTGATTAGTGTTAGCATAAGGTGCTGTCGGTTCATGTTGTCACGTCACGCGTTCAAATTTGCTTTGGCCGTTCTGGCCGTCGTCTCTTGCCCCGCGCTGGCGGCGGAGCGCACCATTCTTGGCGCGAATAACGCCAGCAGCGCCAAGCAGGCAGTGCTGCTGGATGTGAACACCAACACCATCCTGTTCGCCAAACAGGCTGAAGACCGGATGCCGACCTCGTCCATGAGCAAGATGATGACGATGTATCTGGTGTTTGAAGCCTTGAAGAGCGGCAAGCTGAAGCTGGACGGCGAAACCATCATCAGCGAGCGCGCCTGGCGCATGGAAGGTTCGCGCATGTATGCTCCGCTGGGCAGCGGCGCGAAGATCGAGGATTTGATCCGCGGCGTGATCGTGCAATCGGGCAACGATGCCTCCGTCGCTCTGGCGGAAGCCGTGGCCGGCACGGAAGACGGCTTTGCCGCTCGCATGAATGCCAAGGCCAAGGAACTGGGCATGACGAACAGCCATTTCGTCAACGCCACCGGCATGCCGCATCCCGAGCATTTTTCCACGCCACTTGACCTGGCGCGCCTCGGCATCGCCCTGCAGCGCGATTTTCCCGAATACTACCATTACTACAGCGAGAAAGAATTCACCTATAACAAGATCAAGCAGGGTAACCGCAACCCGCTGCTCTATCGCAATATGGGCGTGGACGGCATCAAGACCGGCCATACGGAAGCGGCGGGTTTCGGCCTCACGGCCTCGGCGGTGCGCGACGGGCGACGGCTGGTACTGGTGGTCAATGGCCTCAAGGACATGCAGGAACGTGCCGACGAGCCGGCGCGGCTGCTGGAATATGGTTTTCACGAATTCAGCCCCTATAAACTGCTGCAAGCTGGACAGGCGGCCACCATGGCGCGCACCTGGCTTGGCGCAGCGGAAAGCGTCGGCCTGGCGCCGGAGCGGGATGTGCTGCTGACCTTGCCGGTCAGCGCGCGCAGCGGTCTGAAAGTGGCGCTGGAATATCAGGAACCGGTGCTGGCACCCGTGACGCAAGGCCAGGTGCTGGGCAAAGCCATCATCACCGCGCCGGGCATGGAAGCCATGGAAGTGCCGCTGCTGGCGCAGCAGGCGGTGCCGAAGCTGGGCTTCTTCGCCAGCCTGATGGCGAAGTTGCGCCTGCTATTCGGCGGGCAAAACGCGTGACGCCCGGCCGCCTCATCGTGCTGGAAGGCGGCGAGGGCGCCGGCAAATCCACCCAAAGCCGGTTGCTAGCGGAAAAACTGCAGGCGCATGGCGTCAAGGTGCACCTGACACGCGAGGTCGGCGGCGCGCCGCTGGCCGAAGAGATCCGCAGCTTCTGGCTGGCGGAGCGCGAGGAAGCATGGGACGCCATGACGGAACTGCTGCTGATTTTCGCGGCGCGGCGCGAGCATCTGGTCAAGACCATCTGGCCAAAATTGCAGGCCGGAAACTGGGTGATCAGCGACCGTTTCGTCGCGTCGTCATTGGCCTATCAAGGCATGGCGATGGGGCTGGGCGCGAACAAGGTGGAGGCGCTGTATTATCTGGTAGCGGAAGATTTCAAGCCGGATTTGACACTGCTGCTGGACGTGCCGGTGGCGGCGGGGCAGGCGCGCATTTCCGCGCGCCAGCTTGACCGATATGAACGCCGGCCGTCGGCCTTTCATGAGCAATTGCGCCAAGCCTATCTGACACTGGCGCGCCAGCCTGACTGGGCGGTGCTTGATGCCGCGCAGCCGGCGGAGCCGGTGGCGGCCGCGATCTGGCAGCAGGTGCATCCCTTGCTGCATCAGGCCTGAACATGGAAATTCTGGCGCCCCAGCATAATACGCGCCTTTATGGCCAGGACGCCGCCATCGCCAGTTTTCTGCAGGCCGCGCAGGGGCGGTTGCATCATGCCTGGTTGCTGCATGGGGCGGCCGGCATTGGCAAGGCCACCTTTGCTTTTCATTGCGCCAACCATCTGCTGTCCGGCGGCACGCAGACCATTGGCGAATTGTCGGCTGACAACAAGGATTTCAAACTCATTGCCGCCAGCGCGCATCCCGATTTGCTGGTGGTCGCGCCGCCGGTGGATGAAAAGACAGGCCTTACCAAGGATGAAATTCCGGTGGGTGCCATTCGTGAAGCGGTCAATTTTTTCCGGCTGACTTCCGGGCGGGAAGGGTGGCGCATCATTATCATCCGTAATGCGGATCAGATGAACCGCAACGCCGCTAACGCGCTGCTGAAAATGCTGGAGGAGCCGCCGCAGCGTGCCATGCTGCTGATGACCGCGACGTCGCGTGGCCGCCTGTTGCCCACCATCCGCTCCCGCTGTCGCCCGCTGACGTTGCAGCCACTGCCGCCGGAGACGATGAACCTGCTGCTGCAGGGCTATCAGGACGAATTGTCGCCCAACGACCTGCGTCAGCTGCACAAGCTGTCCGCCGGCAGCCCGGGGCAGGCGCTGCATTTGTTGCGGCTGGGCGGGTTGCAGCTCTATCGGGATTTCCTGACGTTGCTGCAGACGCCGGAGAAGGAGCGGCTGCCGGCGTTGCTGCGCTTCGCTGGCGCCGGCGGCAAGCAGGAGGGTGAGCGGCATGAGCTGATTGCCCAGTTTGCCGCCGGCTGGCTGCAAAGGCTGGCGCACCTGGCCGCCACCGGCGAGGCGCAGGAAATCACGGAAGGCGAAGCGCAATGGCAGCGCCGGCAAGCAGCGCGACGCTCGGCGCTGCATTGGCTCGACCTGCTGGCGCAAACGGAAGACCAATGGCGCCAGGCGCGCGCCGCCAACCTCGATAAACGCTTGGTTATCATCAATAATCTGCAACAAGTGCTGGCCGCGGCCTGAATTGCCTGCTAATCAAACCACATGACCAAACCCTATTTCATCACCACCGCCATCCCTTATAGCAACGGCGCGCCGCATATTGGCCACGCCTATGAAGCCGTGGCGACCGATGCGCTGGCGCGCTTCAAGCGGCTGAGCGGCCTCAACGTCCATTTCCTGACCGGCATGGATGACCACGGCCAGAAAATCCAGCAGACGGCGGAGAAGGAAGGCATTGCGCCCCAGGCGCTGGTGGATCGCGTCGCCGGCCAATTCGCCGCCATGCGCGCGCTGTTCAACATTTCGCATGACGATGTTATCCGCACCACCGAGCCGCGCCATAAATCCGCCGCGCAGGAATTTTGGCGCAGGATGCAGGCCAAAGGCGATATCTATCTCGATAAATATGCCGGCTGGTATTCGGTGCGCGACGAGGCCTATTTCCAGGAAGAGGAATTGACCGTCAACGGCGCCGGCGAAAAACTCTCCCCCACCGGCGCGCCGGTGACCTG
>CAZBSB010000131.1:1119-6860 GCA_964494535.1 uncultured Rhodospirillales bacterium | reverse complement strand
GAATTGCTTGCTGTAACGCTCGGCCAATAGCTTCGAATGAATTGTAATAAATTCACGCTTCGTCCCGGTCTCGAAAAGCGAGAGAGTCAGATAGTCCTCGTATAAAAACCACGGCGCCATATCCTTGAACTTCCTGTCCAGATAGCGGTATTCGCAATAGTTCAGATGAGTTTCCGTCTCGCCGCCAATCTCCAATACCTTAGCGTCCAGACCATCGACCTGTGCCATGCGCTTCAGATGTTCGCCGACAAACCCTTCCTCGTAGGGTAGATGCCTTAAGTCGCCGAAATTAAACTGCCTCAGGACGCCGCCATCTTTTAGCGTCTCATAGACATGATCCAGAAACTGCCGGTATCCCGCCTTGCCGGAGTAGGTGCGCGCTTCCTGTTTGCGGATTTTGACGCCTTCCTCTGGCATGAACTCGATGCCATGCTTGTCAAACATGGCGAAGAGCCGAGTCAGCGTCTTCTGCTGTGGCTGCACCTCGTCGGATTCTATCTGCCGGATGGTGATGCGATTGACGCCGGACTTGGCCATCAAATCTTCAATCGTCCAGCCTAGCAGGCCGCGTGCCCCACGAATTTGCCGACCTGTAATTATCATTATAGATACCTTTCATAGCATTAAATGAAATCTATCTCAATAATCACCTTAATTTTGCTTGATGTGTTCTTGTGATATTGTGTTCTTGTGTTATATGGATATATCCACCATGAAGTTTTAAAATCAATAAAAATGCGTTTTGATTGCGGTTATAGCTAAGATTCCTTGCTCTTATGGCTTGATTGTGGTATAGGAAGGGATTGTAAATTTCTACATTTCAAACACTGATTTTTAGGCAGCGATATTAGGGGAGTCATAATGAATACGCACAAGAGTAAAAGGCAGCTATCAAGCATTAAGATTGACGCGGCGCCTACCAAGGAGCGGCGCCGGCAGCAGGGCGGCGTCAGAACTGAAGTCATTGTTCAGGACAAGCACGGCAAAGCGTTGATGCATCGTTACCGCGCCGTCTGGGAATGTCCGCTGGACGTTTATAAGGACAAGAAAATCATCACGGAACCGGAATATCAATCCGGACTGCGTTTCCGGGAGGCTTATCACCGGTCTGTCCTGAGCCGCCGCGCCGGCTATGAGCGGCTGAATAACTTTCCTAATGATATGCGCCTGACACCGGGTGAGCGTCTCGTGAAAGACGCCTATCGCATCCTATCCTCTCATCATATGGGCGCCGTCATCGCGATTTGCGGGCACGGTCAGCCGGCCAAAGATGAGCAAGAACTTAAGGTGCTGCGCGGCAGTCTTGGACGGTTGGCGCGCTGCTGGCAGCTGGCTGCCGCCGAGGTCACCCGCCCCGTCTGTTGGATAGCCGGCGGGCAATGATGGATACCTGGACGCCGACGGACAGCGAACTGCCCGCCATGTTGAGCAGCGATCCGGCCCAGCTCACGCTGAAACACAAACTCAGCCCGCTGGCCATTGACTGGCTATCGGCGCTGATGGAGATAACGGAACCCGTGCGGCAAACGACCTAAGACCAAAAACCGCAGTTTCCACGCCATAGGGTAGAAGGGCAATATTTCGCCTCCGGACAGAGCCACCAGCCTGATACAGGACGGTGGCTTTTTTATTGACCAGACTCTCGGCATTTAACCGCAACCCAATCGTCTCTGAACGTGCCAAGCCCAGCTTTGCGCGGCGGAGGGATATTTTATGGAGGAATAATGAACGACAAGGACAAATCCCTATCTCCCGTCCGGCAATCTTATCGTGAGGCCGGGAGAGCGATCTGCAACCGTTATGCCGTCTTGAAGGCCATGGCGCCAGCCCAGAAGGTTGCACCCGCCGCCGGACATCGAGACGAAGCCAATTTTGGCGCCAAGTCAGTGCCATCGGTTGCACCGGCTGCCGGACAGAGTGACGGGCAGGAAAGAGAAACGGATCAAAGCTACGCGCAAGTTGCGTCCGCCGTCGGACAGCAAGCTGTCCGGCGTCAGACATGCGGGCTGAAGCCCGGAGAGTCCAGACCCTGCAAAATCTCCACCCGTTTCGCGTCCGACGAGCGCGACTTCCTCGTCCGGCAGGCCGAAACCTCCTGCCTGACGCTTAGCGAATATATCCGCGCCTCAGCGCTGGGGCCAGGCTATGCCGCGACTATTGACCCGATGAAACGGCAGTTGCTGAAAGACGTCCTCCAGGAACTGAACCGGCAGGGCAACAATCTGAACCAGATCGCCCGCCAGCTTAACGCCGGGGACATGGAACCCAATCAGGGCGAGCGGGAACTGTCACGTCTGGAACAGTCGCTCATCGCGGCACAGCGCGCCGTGCGGACGGCCCTTGCCGAAGGCAAGGTTTACTGAGCTTTTGAAGGTCAGAGCTATTGATCATCAAATCCCATGTTCGGGGCGGCTACCGTTCCGCCGCCGAGTATATGCAGGAGCAAGGGCAGAACGAGAAGACGCGCCTGGTCGAGATTAGCGACCCGGAAGCCAAAAACCTAGACCAGGCCTTCCAGAAAATGTGGGAAGTGGCCGGTTGCACCAGTTGCACCAAGCCGTTGCACCATATCAGCATTAACCCGATGCAGGACGAGCGCCTGACGGACAAGCAGCTGCTTGCCATCATCGCGCGTTGTGAGCAGAAATACGGCTACCGCATGTTCCAGCACCAGCGGGTGATTGTGGAGCATGTCAAGGACGGGCGGCAGCATTTCCACGTCATCTGGAACCGGGTCAGCCTGACGACAGGCCGCGCCGTCTGGCCTGGCCATCACTGGCTGAAGTCCAAGGAAGTCTGCCGGGAGATGGAGCGGGAACTTGGGCTGCAATCCCCGACGCCACGGCAACACAGAAAACCACGCGCCCAGACCGGCGGCAGAACCCGGCAGCGACCCAAGGCAACAACAGGAAGACCCGGCAGGAGCAAAACGCCGGTTACGTCGCCGCCGCGCAGCATGACTGGCAACCCTATCCGCTTCACAGGCGACAGCATCGGGCTATCTGGGAAAACCCATACGACCAGCGCGAAGCCCCCGGCAATTCCGAAGCAGCCCATGCCGCGCATACGAACAGCGAAAGCGGAAAACATCAACCCGCCGCCCATAAGGCCATCGCGGCCACAGGCTCAAGCGCAGGGCTGGCCGATGGAAGCGGTTCTTGACTGGAAGACATGGGGCAAGAAAGACCCACGCGCCTTTTTCAGGAAATGGCCGGAACTGGCAAGGTGAAATGGTCGGCATCACCGAGCAAACTAAGCGCAGGTGATGATGTCTGCGTAAAGCAACCCGGAAACTTGAGGCCGATTTACTTTCAAGTTACTCCCTACGAATGAACGGTCCATTTAACTTTAGCCGGCTTCAAGCTGTCTATAGAGACGCCACACTGCATAAAGAGCCTACCCTCGCGTTTGAATTACGCGATGGTCCGGGCCGGTTTGTTTTTATGATGTTCTTTTCCCCTGAGGATGAAGGGTCAAAAGACAAATTATTCGTGCTTTTAGGCCGCACACAGAAACTCCTCCAATTAAAGATGTACGGCAGTCATCGAAATGGAGATTTCAAAGTTTATGTCAACCCACGCGACCAGTCCGCCATCCGAGATGAGTTAAACCTTCATGACAGAGGTGTAGCATTCAAGCTGTCTGATTTTCTACAAAAATTAAATCAGCAGATTCCACAAAGCTTGCCCTTAAACAAAACTATAGAAACGCTGCGGCAGGAAAAAGAGTTTTTCAAATCAGAACCTGATTTGCGCAATCTGGTTGATGAAGCATCCAAAGTTTATCTAATAGGTGTAAAGCACTTGCCACCGGACAAGAGGCCGCGAGAAAAAACTTTACGCAAGCTATACTTGCACATCACCGCAAGTAGCGACGTTGTTAGTAGCTTCATCTCTTATCTGAAAGAAGCTAATTGCACAGTCGCGTGGACGGATGATCCGAGTAAGGCAAGCAATGATATATTAGGCATGATGAAAAGACCTGACCGACCATCGCGCGGGCCGACAGGTCGGAAGCCAACGCCAAGTCCTGACCAGCCATAACATAGTCCCTTTTAGGCAAGGATCGCCGCTAAAATGCTTCCACATGCTATGGCCAATTATGCTTAGCATTAAGTCAGCGATCCATGAACCAGCTGAACGCAAAGCCATCAGAATTCAAATTTTTCTCTGACCGGGAGTTGTTTTGTTGGGCGGCTGTCAATTAAGCGAACATTCCGTTTCAAACAGCCTCTGAGTGAAAGCAAAGTTTCCACTGTATTTTTATGCCTGTTTTTGATATTGGTAGGAGATGCAAACGACATCGCGCACATCCTGCATTCTAAACGCTAAGCTCTTCGGGCTTGACGTTGCGCGTGTCCTGCTTACCGCCCGACATACCGTCGCCGCTTAGTCTGACGCTGGCGGTAGTTTAACCGGATAAAATTCCTGACTGTGACTCGGGCGATGCGGGATCATACCCCGTCCGCTAGACCAGACTTGCGCCCCTATTATCGCATGACAATCACCGACAGGCACAACGCCTGCCGCCCAACGCTGCTTTCAGCTGGA
Organism: uncultured Rhodospirillales bacterium; assembly: GCA_964494535.1. GTDB lineage: Bacteria > Pseudomonadota > Alphaproteobacteria > UBA9219 > RFNS01 > JAGOHT01. The sequence goes on along the minus strand of CAZBSB010000131.1, from coordinate 2,310 downwards.
AGCGGCGTTTTTTGTTTCAGCAACCTTTAACCCAAGCATAACAAGGAGGAATTTGATGAATGAACAATCGAAGGTGAAGCCGGGATTATCGGTCAATCTGACGTTTAAACCCGAAGAGCCTGGGCAGCGGCTGAGGGTGGCAGAAACCCAGTTGCTCTTGGCCTATATCGGTGAGATTCTGCAAGAGGTCGAGATCGAGGAACGCAAGATTATCGAAGAAGAACGGCTGGCGGCGCTCGAAGTTTGCGCCCGCAAGCAAAAGCAGGAGGACTAATCATGCAAATCGCCATCTATGCCCGCGTCTCGACTGGCCGACAGGCCGAGAATGAGTTGTCCATCCCCGACCAGCTGCGCCAAGTCCGGCAATGGGCGGAACGCAACGGTTATGCCGTTGTGAAGGAGTATGTCGAACCCGGCGCGTCCGCGACCGACGACAAGCGGCCCGTGTTCCAGAATATGATGCTCGACGCCGCCCAGAAACCGGCTCCGTTCCAGCTGATCGCCGTGCACAGCTTCTCGCGCTTCTTCCGCGACCATATCGAGGGAGCCATCTATCAGCGCCGATTACGCAAATATGGCGTCCGGGTGGAATCTATCACCCAGCAGACCAGCGCTGACCCGTCCGGGGAGATGCACCGCAGCATGATTATGCTGTTCGACGAGTACCAGAGCAAAGAAAACGCCAAACATACCTTGCGTGGGATGCAGGAGAATGCCCGCCAAGGCTATTACAACGGAGCCAAGGCCCCCTATGGCTACAAGACCGTGGACGCCGGGCAGACCGGCACGCGTGGGCGGATGAAGAAGAAACTCGCCATCGACCCGGCGGAAGCCGAGATCGTCCGGGAAATCTTCCAGCTTTATGTCGGCGGCAAGAACAATCTGTCCCGCATGGGCATGAAAGAGATTGCCAAGACCTTGAACCAGCGCGGCGCGTTCATGCGCGGCAGGCTATGGCGGGTGCAGAAGGTCTATAGCATCCTGTCCAGCACCGCCTATGCCGGAACGCTGGTATTCAACCGGGAGAATGCCAAGACCCGGCAGATCAAAGATGAGGCTGAATGGGTCAAGGTGCCGGTTCCGGCCATTGTCAGCCAGGAGCAGTACGATATGGCGGCCAAGCTGCGGGCGGCCATGACGCCGCTCAAATGCGCCCCTAGACGGGAAACCTCGCCCAATCTCCTGACTGGA
>CAZBSB010000131.1:0-1109 GCA_964494535.1 uncultured Rhodospirillales bacterium | reverse complement strand
GGACTCCTAACCTGCGAAGGCTGCGGCGCGACGATGGTGGTCGTAACCTCCGGCAAGGGGGAGCAATACCGCTATTACAAATGCTCAAACCGCCTAAGTAAGGGCAATGAAGCTTGTAAGTCCATTGCCTACCGGATGGACACTCTGGATAATCTGATCCTTCATGCCTTCCGGGAGAAGATTTACACCCCCGAATATATCCGGGACGTGATCGACACCTACCGCAAGCACATGAACCAGCATGGCGGGGAAGATAAGCAGCGCTCTAAATCCCTAGAAGCCGAGCTTAAGGAGATTGAACAGGCCGAAGCCAAGCTGTTCGAGGCCATCGAGAAAGGCATCCTTGAACTGGACGACCGGCTTAAAGGCCGGGTGCAGCAGCACCGGGCGCGGCGGGAGGCGATTACGGTCGAACTGGCGACTTTGCAGCACAAGCAGCAGACGCCGCTGCAAAGCCTGACGCCGCAGAAGATCGAGGCGGTCGCCCGCACCATCAATAACCGTTTCTCGGTCTCAACGCCCTTTAGCCGGGCCTATCTGCGGGCCACGGTGCGGGATATCCGGGTGAAGGGGAACATCTTGAAGGTGAGCGGCGATAATAAAATGCTGGCCCAGCTCGTGGCGGCAAACGGCCAGATTGAGCCGGAAGCCGAAGTTCGCAGATTCATGGCCGGATGGCGTCCGTTGATTGATGCTGTTAGAACCCGATATAAGCGAGAAGCATCCAACCCGCTTGATATTGCATCGTTAAACCCCCATTAGATTTTAGGCGTTGAAACGAAATCTCCGCAGAAATGAGCCTCCTTATTCCTAAATAAATTTGTTGATCACAGAAAAACGCCAGCCATCTGTGCAATGGCTAGCGCTCTGTTTCGTCCTGATGTTTTACGTCCAGTTAGCGGCGATGACGGTGTCGAGCTGGGCGTGGTAGGCGGGTGAGAGCGTTGTGGTGGTCGGCACCGCCAGCCCGGCCATGGCGTTGACGAGATTCTGCACCTGGCTATCCAGCAGCGTGTTGCCACCACCCGCTGCCTTGATCTGCTCGGCATGGTTCGCGCTGCCGAGATACCAGTCCTTGACCGTCACGCTGTCCGTGGTGCCGATGATCT
>CAZBSB010000130.1:0-6934 GCA_964494535.1 uncultured Rhodospirillales bacterium | reverse complement strand
TCCGATCCGGTGTCAGTGCCACCGCTGTTTTCAGTACATGCCCCAGCATCGGCATCCCCGCCACGGGGTGCAGCACTTTCGGCAAATCGGAGCGCATCCGTGTGCCCCGACCGGCGGCCAACACGATGCAGGCTAAAGCGGATTTGGTCATGGAAGTTTTGTGCCACAGACGCTAGGCTGCGGCTAGAGAGATTTGGCAATGATCAGCATGAACGACAACGAAAAAATCCTGCGCGGCGTGGTTTTTGACCTGGACGGTACGCTGGTGGACAGCGCGCCAGACATCCACAACGCGCTCAATCTTTTCCTGCTGGAGCGCGGCCGGCGTGGTGTGACGCTGAACGAAACCAAAACCGCCCTGGGCGACGGCGTGGCCAAGCTGTTGGAGCGGATACTCTCCATGACCGGCGGCCGGCCGGAAAGTTTCGCGGCGGATATTCACGGCTTTCTGGATATTTACCGCGCCATCAAGGGCGACCCACGGCAAATCTATCCGCAGGTGATTGAAACGCTGCAGAATTTGCGCGCCGGCAACATCGCTGTCGGGCTTTGCACCAACAAGCCGGAAGCCGCGACGCTGAAGCTGCTGGATGACTTGGCAATCGCCGGATTGTTCGACGCCGTGGCCGGCGGCGATACCTTCACCGTGCATAAGCCGCATCCCGACCATTTGCGTGGTGTCATCCAACGCATGAAGGTACCGGACGCTTGCTGCGTGATGGTCGGCGATAGCCCGAACGACCTGGCGGCGGCGCACGGGCTGGGTATACCCTGCGTGCTGGTGGATTACGGCTATGGCGCGGACATCAGCATTCTGCCGGCGGAAGCCGTGATCGGCAGCATGGGAGAGTTGGCCCGCGCGATTGAACAAATCGGGTTCAAGTGGCAGGTATAACCCAAACCCACCCGATACGCACGCCAGCGGAAGCTGGCAGGTAGATTCACATTTGAAGTGCAACAGGAACTTTGGGGAATACTTCGGCTAGGGTTTGGAAGCCAAGGCATTTTCTGGGTGTGTTGTTGAGACGACAAGCCAGGTGCTGCAGGTCGTCGTCGGTGAAGCTGATGGAATCGGTGTCGACATGTCGTTGGCATAGGTTGGCTTTTTTTGGCTATTGCCTTCATTCTGCAGCAGGCAGAGGAAGGGACAACAGTTGAGGATGTCTGCCGTAAAACTCGCATGTCCATCCAAACCCACTATCGCCAATGCCATCAAGCGCTATCAGAGTGTCGAGGCTGACAGCACCTTGATGCTCACCGCCCGCGGCCTGGGCATCAGCTTCGGCGATTAGCTTAAGCTAAGCTGGATAAGCCGCGGCACGGCAAACGCAATTTTAACCATAAGCAATCTTGTTGCTATTTTGCCGGGCGCGGCAATTGGTTCCCCCAGCCTCAGCCGATTTCGTGTATAGTTCTTCGGTTGCACGACGATCAAAGAGGAGGATTCCGCATGTCACTGGTACAACGGATTGAGACTCTGCGTAAGCGCCACGCCCAACTCGAACACCTGCTCCACGAAGAAGAGCATCGCCCACTGCCCGACCTGGTCAGGGTGCATAAATTCAAGCGCGAAAAACTAATCCTGAAAGATCACATCCACGCCCTGGCGCGCAAAACCGACGAAACCGAAGCCCAGCAAAGCACCGGCTGATCCGGCCTGCTGCTGCCCGCCTCAAGCCACTGCTTTGGCGCGGGCAGATGAATTAAGCAACCCGGGTTTTTGTCTCATTGAACACAGGCGTCCTGCCCTCGTAGGCGGCTGTCTAGTTTGTTCGTCCATGAAATAGGATTCTTTTCTCCTGCGCGGCCTGATGCCCGTGCGGACTTCCGGCATAATTTCAGAAATTACAATTTATATTCGTTTTGCAATGGGTTACCTTCGCGCCATAGCCATGGTTGGCGGCAATGGAATCATGCGCGACATGCCAGGAGGCTAGCTGACGGCAAAAGCCAGGAACCTGAGTTTCAAAAAATGACCGCAACCACCCTGCACCAAAAGCTCCAGGCCGCTCGCACCGAAGAGGATGTCAAAGACATCTATATCAAGGCCTTGGGGTTAAAAAACGTCAGCAAAAACCTGATTGATATCCAAACAAGGGAAATCTGGTTCGAAGCCAAAGACAAAAGCACCTCGACCTACGCCATGTTCACGCAGCTGCTGCATTATGTGCAGGTGGCGCGGAACAAAGGCGAAGACGTGCCGCCTTTTCTGGCCGTCATAGACACCGAAAAAGCGGCGATCATGAAAACCGCCGATGTTTTGCCCTTCCTGGACAAGAAAACCATCAAATGGGGCAAATCGGCCAGCCAGTTTCCCAAAGAGGCGCTGGAACAGGTTTCAGCCTTCATAGGCACACATTTCGTCTCGTTCAAGATCGCCGACCATGGCGAGAAATTCATCGCCGCCGTCAAGGGCGCCATTGCCACGGGCGATATTATCCGCACCCAAATCACGCCGGACAATTTGAAGCAGGTGTTCGACAAATGGGTGGCGATGATCGGGCGCGAGATCAGCGGCGTGGGCGCGAAGCATTACAACCTGCTCTTCTTCGCCGATATCATGAGCGACGGCATCGTGGCCACGCATGATGATCTGCCAGCCCAGTTGCTGCATAAAAACAACGCGCCGGTGTTCGAGCTGGGCGGCAAACTGTATGAGCTAGGCAACAAGGAAGGCTATCGCCGCTTCAAGGCGATTTATCACCGGCCGCCCGCCGCCGAATATCGCAATTATTTGCTCGAGCGGCGCGACAGTTTGATTCCGCTCGACGAGCGGTCGTTCAAGGGCGCCTATTACACGCCGCTGCAGGTGGTGGACAAGGCCTATGACAAGCTGGCCGAAACGCTGGGCAGAAACTGGCAGCGCGATTATATCGTGTGGGACATGTGTTGCGGCGTGGGGAACCTAAAAGTCAAACATTCCAACCCGCGCAATATTAATATGAGTACGCTGGACGCCGCCGATATTGACGTGATGAAGGCCACCAAAACCTGCGTCGCCGCCACGCGCTTTCAATATGATTATCTGAACGACGACATCAATGATTTCGGCCAGATTGATTATAGCCTGACCAACAAAATGCCCGCCGGCTTGCGCCAGGCCATCGCTGACGGCAAAAGATTCTGGTGCTGATGAACCCGCCTTATGCGGAGGCGGCTAACTCGCAAGGCAATGAAGGCAAGACCACCGTCGCCAAAACCAAGATCGGCGCCTTGATGAACAGCGAAGCCTATGGCTATGCGGCGCGGGAATTATTCGTGCAATTCATGGCGCGCATCGCCAAGGAAATGCCCACCGCCACCTTGGCGATGTTCAGCAAGCTAAAATACGTGAATGCGTCGAATTTCGAGGGATTTCGCCAGGCCTGGAACGCCAAATATCTCAGCGGCTTCATTGTCCACAGCAAAGCCTTTGATGGGCTGAAAGGCGATTGTCCCATCGGCTTCCTCGTTTGGAAAACCAACCAAATGGCGGCCAAGAAAACCCCTATCACGGAAATCACGACAGAAATTTTCGACAAGCAAGTGCGGGCGATTGGTGAGAAGCGGTTTTACAACTTGCCGAATAGCTGTTTTCTCAGCGAATGGATAAAGCGCCTCAAGAAAAATGCGGTGGATGCGGTTCCGCTCATTAATGCCGTCGTTCCAACCGATAAAACCAACCATGTTCGCAATACCAAATGGGCAGACAACGCCATCGCGCATTTTTTCTGCAACGGCAATGATATGCAGAATGCTGGCACGATGACGGCCATTTTTTCGTCCGTTCACTCCATCGGTCATGCCGTCGGATATTTTGTTACGTCCGACAATCTGCCGCAAGTCGCTGCGTTTTTTACGGCACGGCGGATTATCAAACCCACCTGGATCAACGACCGCGACCAATTCTTGCAACCCTCAGAACCACTGACGAGCGAGTTCATAAATGATTGTCTGGTCTGGATGTTGTTTCATGGCAAGAATTGTTCTGTCGGCGCCGATGGGCTGCAGTAGAACGGCAAGAGCTGGTCATTGGTCAACCGTTTAATTCCCTATGACGAAAGCGAAGTGGGCGCGCCCGGCCGGTTTGAATCCGACTTCATGGTGCGCTATCTCGCCGACAAAAAACTATCGCCGGAAACCGCCGCCGTGCTGGCCGCCGGCCGCGATCTCTGGCGCGCCTATTTTGCAAAAACCGATCCTCATAATATCCGTGACGAATTGAAGCTCAACCGCCCGGATGTCGGCTGGTATCAAATCCGCAATGCCCTCAAAAAACGCAACGCCAGCGGCGACAACAGCGCGCCGGTTGATTTCTCAGCCTTCGAACATGTCTATAAAGGCATGACGGAAAAACTTACGCCCATGGTGTATGAATTGGGCTTCTTGAAGGATTAGGGTTAAGACCCGTGTGGCGCTGTCGGTCTTTATTTCCGCGCTACCGCACGTAAAGGCCTGGATGCCATGGACGCCTTTGGCGTTCAAATGTTCAAATACGCTGGCAAGACGATAATGCTTTAATTCATCCATTTCGAAAATTAGGTCTGAACCCTAATCAATTATCGCCCGAAAAAAGGCAGACACATTGGCGCCCGGCACCGGTTGGCGGGTGGGGTCGCTCTTGATCAATGTGGACATATGCAAGGTGCCGTCCATCAGCTCCGGCCCGTTGGGCGGACCGGGATAGCTAGACGCCATCAGCGCCACGTCGCCCAGCTTGATGGGTTGGATAACATTTTGTGCCACGAGCTGTTCAATCGCGGCTTCGCTGCCGCCCCAAAATTGCTTGCCGGTTTTGATCAATTTGCGCGTGGGTGCATCCGCCGTCGCCAGCTTCTCGCCGGGAATAGCCCAAAGCGGCAGGCCACCGACGCGGGCGACGAGGAAATACTGTCCCAACTCACGCTGACTGCCATCGCTGTGCAGGTAGGTGGAGCGCGTCTTCTGAAAGTCGCCCAGTTCCGCCGTGAAATCGACAATGCCGTAGCCGAACAGCGCCTTGCTGATTTTGGTAGCGTCGCGCAGGAACGGCCGGACAAAGGTGGGGTCGGGCGACATGTCAGCCAAATCCGGCATCGTGCGGCGGCGGATATTGCCCTCGGTCAACAAGGTCGGCGCGCCCTGCCGTGCGGCGGCGCTGGTCAGCATTTCTTGCGCTGCGGGCGTGAAGGTGGCGACAGTGATAGGCAAGGCGCGGTTGACCAGCGCCAAAGGCGCCGTGCTGATGCGCTGCAGCACTTGCTCAGGCAACGGCGCGGGGGTGAGCAATTCCAGCTTGAGGCCGTGCCAGGCCTCCAGTATCGCGCCACTGTCTTGCGCCCGCTTTGCCAACCCCATGCTGCACTCCGCCTCTGGTTTTAACGTGCGTCGGGACTATATCAATCAAACAGACGCACAGCGAGACTGGCAATAGTTGCAAGGACAGCATGACAAGCACGCGACAACCCACTTTCTTCATCACCCATGGCGCCGGCCCGTGCTTCTGGATGGATTTTCCGGCGCTCGGTTCGGGCGCGTTTGACGGTCTGCGCGCTTATTTTGCCGGCCTGTTGGCCAGCCTGCCGCAGAAACCAGATGCTATCCTCGTGATGTCCGCGCATTGGGAGACGGAAGGCTTCGCCGTCAGCGCCGCCGCCCATCCGGGCATGATCTACGACTATTCCGGCTTTCCGGAACATACCTATCGCCTCTCTCACCCCGCGCCCGGCGCGCCCGCGTTGGCGCAGAGCGTGCGAGAACTCCTGACGGCGGCCGGGCTGCAGACTGACCTCGACCCCGCGCGCGGCTTCGACCATGGCGTGTTCGTGCCCATGATGATTGTCAATCCGCTTGCGGATATTCCAATCGTCACGCTGTCAGTCGCGCGGAAGATATTGAGAACTGTCCCAGAACCGGTCAGCCCGGAAACGCTGGTTCACAGTGAGAATCATGCAAGCGATGCTACGCCCCATGCGCTGTCTTCGCTGACGCCGCGCGAGAAGCATGTGTTGCAGGCGCGTTTCGGCTTCAACACGGACACCGATCACACCCCTGAAGAGATTGGGCGGCAGTTCAGCGTAACGCGTGAGCGCATCCGGCAAATCGAGGCCAAGGCGCTGCAGAAATTGCAACGCGCGTTTGACCCGGCAACACATTATGCCGCCGGTGCTGCCTTGGCGCCGTTGCGCGATGCCAACATCCTCGTCATCGGCAGCGGCAGCAGCTATCATAATCTACGGGATTTCTTTGCTGGATCAGCGGAGGCGGCAGACGCTTTTGACGGTTGGCTAGATGAGACCATGGCGCTGCCCGACATAACGCAACGCCAAGCGCGGCTGACGCAATGGGAAAGCGCGCCTGGTGGTCAGGCCAGTCATCCGCGCGCCGAACATTTGATTCCGCTGCTGACCGTGGCCGGTGCCGGCGGCACGGACAAAGCTCGCCGCGACTTTCATGCACACATCGGCAACAAGCCGTTTGCCTGCTTCCGGTTCGGCTAACGCCAGAGGCTCAACGTCACGTATCCAAGAAGCTGCGCAGCTTGCGGGAGCGTGACGGGTGCTTCAGTTTCCGCAGCGCCTTGGCCTCAATTTGGCGGATGCGTTCGCGGGTCACGTTGAATTGCTGCCCCACTTCTTCCAGCGTGTGATCGGTGTTCATGCCGATGCCGAAGCGCATGCGGAGCACGCGTTCCTCGCGCGGGGTCAGGCTCGCCAGCACGCGCGTGGTGGTCTCGCGGAGGTTGGACTGGATCGCAGCGTCGATGGGGAGGACCGCGTTCTTGTCCTCGATGAAATCGCCGAGGTGTGAGTCTTCCTCGTCGCCCACGGGCGTTTCCAGCGAGAGCGGCTCCTTGGCGATCTTGAGGACCTTGCGCACCTTCTCGAGCGGCATGCCGAGCTTTTCGGCGAGTTCCTCCGGGGTCGGCTCGCGGCCGATCTCGTTGAGCATCTGGCGCGAGGTGCGCACGATCTTG
>CAZBSB010000129.1:0-6956 GCA_964494535.1 uncultured Rhodospirillales bacterium | reverse complement strand
GTGAGTCCTTGCTCGGTCATGTCCCAGAGCCGATTGACAGCCCGTTCATCCCAGCGGATGCGGCGACGAACGGCCTTCATGCCACCACCCCCAGCTCTGCCTGCGTCCCGGCCAGCCTCCGTCGTGGTGCGACCTCGCTCAATAGGTGCGTGACGGCCGCATCCAGGGTCTTGCCGGTGCCGATGACGTGCTCGCCGTCGAGGGCTGCGCCGACGTAAAACGCAACCCCCTTTGCCCAGTCGGCGTCTTTTGCGGGACCACACACAAACGTCTTTGGCGTGCCGCCAGCCGACTGGATGCGTTCCCGCGCCGTGGCGATGTCGGCGAGGGTGAGGACGGCGGTCATGCGACACCTTCAAAATCGAAGGCTTCCTGCTGCAATCTCTGGGCAGCCATGAAGCAATACTTCTCTTCGATCTCAATGCCGACAGCGCGACGGCCTAAGTCCTTGGCGGCACGGAGAGTCGTGCCAGAACCCATGAACGGGTCGAGGATGGTCTGCCCCTCGAACTGAGCCACGCACCAGCGCATGACAGTGAGCGGCTTCTGTGTGGGGTGTCCTAGGCGCTCTGCGTTGGTTGCGCCGATTGAGTGGATGATATGCCGGGAGTTGCGGTCCTGGTTGGTCCATGCCATTTCCAGACTTGCCATCGAGGGCGGAGCGTCAGGTTTTATCCACACAAGCCACCCACGGGACGTCGGCAATTCGTAATAGTTACCACCCCAGATGCAGAGTTCTTTGCCAGCGAGTAACACGTGCGACAGGTCAACGGCTTCTTCGTCCCACGACTCAGGTTGCTTTCCTGCGAGGCGTTGCCACTTGGTGGGCTGCCCTGCGAAGTTGATGCCGTAGGGTGGGTCAGTGATAACGGTGTCGACTGCTTTGAGGTGCGGCAAAACGTCTCTACAATCCCCGTGATAGATCTCGATACCCGCGTGGCTGTAGTACGGCTTCATCCCACCACCCCCAGCCCATCCCCCACCGCCACATGAAACCCCGCCGCTTGCGGATGCCCACCACCGCCGAACCGGGCGAGGAAACGAACGGTGTGTCCCATTAGCAGGCACCATTCATTGGGCAGAATCGACAACTGCGACCCGGGGTAAAGTCGCCGGCAGTGATGGCATCGGCTATCTCGCGTACCTTATCCATCTCGTTACGGATCGCAGCCGGCGTGACGTCGACCGGGAACGGTTTGACGCTATCGGTCGCGGCATCGGCAACGACGAAGATGAATTTGCTGGGAGCCTGCCCGGTCAGGTGGAGACGGGCGTTTGCATACAGGGCTGGCTGCCGCTGCTCGTCGAGCTTCTTCTGGTGCCAGGGCTTGCTCGCGGTCTTGTAGTCGACGAGTGTCCCGTCATCGAGCACAGCGTCTATCTTGCCTGCGAGGGTGAACCCCGGACGTCCGAGTAGGGGAAACTCAAACCATTGTTCCACTTCCGCCGGCATCATGTCGCGGGTTGCCGCGGCGATTCGGGCCAGCATCCGGAACCCGCGTTCTTGTTCGCTTTCTGGGGTCTTGTCGTTCCATGCACCGACCTTCGGGGCTTCCTGCTTGAATGCCTCGTCATAGACCCGGCGTAACTCTTCGAACGCCATCGGGCTTTTCTTCTGGCGTTCGTAGTTCAGGACTTCCATCGCCCTATGCACCGCATTCCCGACGGCCAGGGCTGGCGTCGGCTTGTCCCGCAGGCGCTGAACGTAGCGACGTTTGTAGAGCGCGGGGCACTGGTTATACGTGTCAAGCGCCGTTGGTGATAGTCGAATCACTTTTCCCCCCAGTGCCGGACAACGTGCGCCTCTACTTCCACGGGAACGCGCTTCAGAAACTGCTTCATACCGTCGACCATGCACTCCTCAAGCCAGCGGGCAACTCCCTCACCGTCTGCTTCGTCACACTCCACAACCAGTTCGTCGTGCACACACAGCACCGGGACGGCAGACGGGTAGCGGTCCCGGGTTTCCCAGAGCAGCGCCACTGCGGCCTTCATCCCGTCGGCTCCCGTTCCCTGCACCGGGCTATTCAGCCGTTCAGTGAACTTCGTGACCCCTACCCGACGTCGACCACCAAGGGTCCGTGTCTCAGTCGGCTCGTCCCCGGCGCGACCGACCTTGCTATGCCATTGGCGCAGCTGCGGGTAGGTCTTGAAAAACCGCTCCCGGAACTTGACCGCTTCTTCGGGGGTCAGTCGTACCCGGTAGTTGTTCCACGCGTGGTCGACGAGTTTGGGAGCCCCCATCCCGTAAATGAGTCCGAAGTTCAACGCCTTCGCGAGCTGGCGCTGGTCCTTCGTGACGTCACCAGGCGGAATGTTGAGGGCTGCCGCAGCGGTAAGCCGGTGGACGTCTGCCCCTTCTTTGTACGCCCGGGTCATGGCGCGGTCGCCGGATAATTCCGCGGCAATCCGCAGCTCTATCTGGCTGTAATCCGCAACCACCAGCACCCGGCCTTCCGGCGCGGCAAAGCACGACCGGAACACCTGAGAACGGGGTATTTGCTGCATATTGGGCCGTTCGCAAGACATGCGGCCGGCAGCGGTGTGACACTGCTTGTAACTGGCGTGGATACGATGGGTAACGGGGTCATCAAACTTGACGATGAACTCCACCCCATACGTGCCGGCGCTTTTGCTGGCTTCACGGTACTCGAGGAGTAACGGGACCAGCGGTTCAGACTCGGCAAGCTCCAGCAGGGCTGCTTCGTCCGTCGCCGTAACCTCATGTCCCCGTGCGGTCAGTAACCGCTTGACCTGGGCGGGGCTATCCCAGTCAGTCGTGCCGTCCCCAAACATATCGACCGTACCGGCGAGCGCACTGAGTTGGAGCGCAAGGGATTGGCGTTTGGTTTCAGACACTTCGGCTTGTATTGCCCACGCCTCACTGTGGAATGGGACTCCAGCATGTTCCATCCAGGTGAGGGCAAGCAGGGCGCGGTACTCGAGCTGGGCGATAGGAATGAGGTTGGCTGCATTCAGAGCCTTCGCCAGTACCGACGCGAGCGGGAGCAGAATCGACGCATCTTTGGCGGCGTATTCAATCTGCTCCGGTGTGAGATCCCCGGACCAGTCGGAGGTTTGCTCCGTCTTGTCGACCGCTATGCCCAGATACCGCTCGGCTACCGCCTTCAAGCTGAACCGGACGCCGGTTTCCCCGGCGTGGAGCAGCTGGGCCGCAACAAAGGTGTCGAACACCTGGGGCGGGAAGGGATGACCGAGCGCCAGCACAAACCCAAGGTCGAACTTGAGGTTGTGACCGATAGCCATCGACACGGACGCGAGAGCGGAACCGATCCAATCGGTGCCTACTGCATTACAGTCGACAACGAAAACGACGTCTTCGAGGGCGATCTGTACCAGGCGTATCACGTCACGCCGTGGGTTCAAGCCCGTCGTCTCGAGGTCTATTCCAACCTTCTGACCGGCTATCGATGCGAGGAGGCTATCCAACTCTGCGGGGTCCGTGATGACAACCACCGCGGGCGCGTGCGGGGGGGCAATACCAGGCCCGGACTCGAAAGAATCGGCCTGTGTATGTTCTGTATGTAAAAATGTACTTTTTTGGCCTGTTTCCGTATTCTCCTTACGCGTACGCGTTAGTAAAAAGTTCTCGGAATCTGCCTCAAAAAGTACATTTTGTGTAAGTTTTTCATCGGGGACTGGGTTCGGGTCAACAGACTCGGGGTAAAACGCCCCTTCTGAAACGAGTCCGACACCAAACAGCATCTCTGTTTGTGCGGTTCGTTTGGCCTTCACCCCTTCCCGGGCCTCAATGTATTGATAGAAGTCACTTTTCTTCCGGGGCTTTTCTCCCAGGTCGCTGGCCCACTTTTTGTAGGCGTTCCAGACGTTCACACGGGGCGTTTCCAGGTCAGGCAGGAACACACAGCAGTCTTCATAGAAGTCAAGGAGCGGGTCCATGCTCCGGCGCAGCTTGCCGGTGGCTTCCAGGACCACCCGGGGCGCCCCCAGTGAGTTTCTGGCCCACGCCTGGGCACCGCGAACAATCCACGCCAGAATCGCTTCCTGGAGCTTCGGGTCGTGTCGGAGGGACTCTTTCAGTCCTTCGTTGACGCGTTCAGCGGGTATCTGGTTTTCGAACGGCAGGATGTGCGCACGTCGCCAGATAGCACCATCAGACGAATCCATGTGCGGTGGGTAGTTGGATGCAAACCAGAGTGTGAATCGCGGCTGAAACTGGAAATCGTCTTTATGTTTTGGTGCCACGGTGAGCGGGTCGCCACCAGTGATCGACTTGACCAGAGCCATATCGAGGCGGGCACCGCGGGAAATCTCGGAACAGACAACAACCCGGCAGTTGACGAGACGGGCAAGGTCCGACCGGGGGCCACCACTATCCCGCTTTTGGAGCCAGGTGTCTTCCTTAGTTGCCAGGACGTGCTCGCCTAGGGTGCGGATGATAGCCTCGATAAACGTCGACTTACCGGTGCGGTTTGGGCCGAACAGAAAAAGAAACTTTTCTTCCCGCAGGTCAGCAGTCGCGGAGTACCCGACGGCTCGTTGCAAAAACGCCTCAAAGTCCGGGTCATCGCGGGTGACATCTTTCAGGAAGTTGGTCCAGACGGGGTGAGTGGCGTCGGCGTTGTACCGGACGGGTGTCCAGCGGGTAATCAAATCTTCTTTGCGGTGCGGGTAAAGCGTCCCGGTTTTCAGGTCGACGGTCCCGTTCCCGCAGCAGAGGAGCCAGGGATTGGAATCGAGGGTGTCCAGGTGGGCGAGTATTTGAGGATGCACCCTTGCGACCTCAAGGGCGCTCCGCAGGCCGTACGCGGTAAGAGACTTGCCGGCGAAGTCGGCTATCCGCTTGGCGCGGTCATCGCTCTCTTCTTCCGCAGCGAGCCGGAACAGGTGCCGTGCACTCTCCTGGGCTAGTCGCACCAGAGCGCCATCACTATCCGGTTCCCACCGTTTGCCGTTCCAGGCAACCCACGTCTCGGTTTCCGGGACAAACCGGATGCGGTCCCCAAACATGGCGACCAACCGTTCGGCGTTCCCGGAATCGTTGAGGGTTTCATTCAGGCGGAGGCGGGGCGTCGTGCTGTCCGGTTTTTGCAGCGACGTCAGAGCCTCGGCGTACAACTCGTCAATACACGATTCAATGTAGTCGGGTGTGAGTTCGTTATCGGAAGCAGCCGCAAGCCGGATGGCGGCGTCTCGCCGGTCCTTCTTGGTGTCGAGTGTGATGACGCGGGCACCGATCGGGGCGCTATCCCCTTCCCGGACAAGGGCAATCTTCCCGGCGATGCCGTTCTTCCGGTCGACGACTGAATCGGGGACCAGTAGGACACGCAAGGCTCCTTCGCTCATGCAGCCTTCCCGTACTCGGCACGCAGCCAGCGGGCAGCGGTGCGGTAATCCCAGCCACGGAGCGCCATTACCAAGGAGGCGGCGTCCCCGAATTGCCGGCACGAGAAGCAATACCATCGCCCTGTTTCCGGAGTGATGGCGACACACGTCCCGGACGACGAACCGTGAAATGGCTGGTGCCCACAGACCAGTTTTCGCCCGTGCCCGGTAACAGGATTGCCTGCCTTTTGGAACAAATCGGCCAATGGCACGAACCGGAATCGGGACGGCGGCATCTCGCTCGCGTGTTGCGTACGGGGCCTGGAGCCCTGAACCCGTTGAAGCAGTGCACGCCCGACGGCGGCACGCAAGGGGTCAGGGTCGTCCTGCATGGCGCTGTACCGCGCTATCAGGTCAGTCACGCTTGTCGACCTCGTCGACGGGCACAATCGGCTCGCCGTTCAAGTCTTTTCGGAGCGTGACGAACTCAAGGTAGCGTTCGAGTTCTTCTTTGCTCATTGTCTTGGCGGGGCGAAACTTGGGCTTCTTCATGTGCTACTCCAAAACAACCGGCGTCCAGCGACGAGCTGGTGGTGGTCCTCCCACGCCGGAACCCCTGACTAGAACGGAACGCCGTCATCCAGGGGGGCTTGCTCAGCAGGTGGAGGTACCCGCAAACCACGCCCACGGGGAGCGGCAGCGGTGAGTGGAGCGAGAGAAGCGGTTACCTGGCGGTGCAGTTCTTCGTTGTAGTCTTTGATGCTCTCAAGAAAGTCATTGCCGGCGCGTTCCGCAGTAGCCCGGTCGCCCATCGCGCTATCGATCTTGGCCCGGACCTTCCCGGTGTTAGACGTCTTGTGGACAACGTTGGCGACGATGCGCCCACCAACAAAGAACTCGAGGTCGATGGCTTCCGGGTCGAGGTCGATGATCTGGTCGATGACGTTATTGAGGCGACCGCCTGCCAGAGCGTAGACCCGCTTGCGTAGATTGCTGGGCATCTTGACGGTGCCCCAGGTGATGGAGATGTAGTCCCACAGGTGATCAGGTTCGTCGGTGCTGTTCTCGTCGACCACAATCCAGTCGAACTTGAGCTGGTCACCAAACTGTCCGCCAAGCTCCTCGACGATGCCGTACAACTCGAGGTCATGCTGGCCGACAGTGATGCGAGGGCCTTCAGAACCAACTTTGGTTACGGTGTATGCCACGGGGTACTCCTTGTTCGGTGCCGCTCTGCGCGGTGCCGGTGCTGCTATGGGGCAGCAATCCCACGAGCACCGTTCGGTGCGTCAACTTGCCTGCTACAATGTCCTCGGGTTTGCATCACCCGCGAAGGACCCCGACTTGCTGCGAACAGGCCGGGGTCCTTCTGTGCTCAGGCGACACGCCCCCGGAACGCCTTTTCTTCGCGGTCAAGCTCGCCCACCAGATCGCGCCCCAACTGCTTGATATGGGCATACCCGTCGTCGGGGAGCTTGCGCAGGTCGGTCATCACATCGACCATCGAATCGAACGCACCGCGCAGGGCAAGGCGGGTGAGCCGTGCCTGGGCAGCGGGAGAGATGGGAAAACGAAAAGCTCGGGTCGCATCACGGGTCCTTTCTGAATGTGTCCGGCGTTCGTGGCACCGGGAAGGCGCTTACGTCCTC
>CAZBSB010000128.1:0-6963 GCA_964494535.1 uncultured Rhodospirillales bacterium | reverse complement strand
GCGAGTGACCCTGCGGCCGCGCCGAAGGTCAGGCGGCGCAGAGGCCCGGCAGCACGGCGGGAGGGCCGCGCCAGCACCGGCCACCGCTGACCCGATGGCGGCGGGTGGCGGGGTCGAGCCACGGGGTGCTGGCGCCGTCCAGCACCAGGAGTTTCAAATCCGCCTGCTCGGCCTGCTGCCAGGCGCGGCGGATGCCTTCTTGCTCGATGGCATCCGCCGTTTCGCGCAGGCCGGCGGTGTCGGCGAGGATGACCGGATAACCCCCCAAATCGAGATGCACTTCCAGCACATCACGCGTGGTGCCGGCGGTGGCCGAGACGATGGCGGCCTCGCGCTGCGCCAGGCGATTCAGCAGGCTGGATTTACCAGCGTTGGGCGCACCGAGAATGGCGATACGGAAACCATCACGCAGGCGCTCGCCGCGCCGCTCATCCTGGAGGTGGGAGGTGATTTCGGTGGCCAACGTGGCGATGGTTGCGGCCTGGCGGGTGGCGAGATCGGCGGGCAGTTCTTCGTCGGCGAAGTCTATGGCGGCTTCGAGATGCGCCAGGCAAGTGGTCAGGCGCGTTGCCCAGCCGGCATAGAGCTGCGCCAGTCCTCCCTCATGCTGGCGTAGCGCTTGTTGCAATTGGGCTTCGGTTTCGGCGTGGATGAGGTCGGCCACCGCTTCGGCAGCAGTCAAGTCCAGCTTGCCGTTCAGGAAGGCGCGACGGGTGAATTCGCCGGGTTCGGCAAGGCGGGTGTTGGGCTGGGCGGCCAGCACGGCGCTGACGGCTTGCAGGATGGCGCGGCCACCATGGAGGTGGAGTTCGGCACAATCCTCGCCGGTGAAGCTGGCGGGCGCCGGGAACCAGGCGACCATGGATCTATCGAGCAGCATTCCATCAGTGGGGCGGATGAGATGGCGCAGGGTTAGTTGGCGCGGCGGCGGCAGAGGGCGCTGGGTGAGGCGCGTGAGCAACGCGCCGGCTTGGGCGCCGGACAGGCGCAGCACGGCGATGCCGGCGCGGCCTGGGGCACTGGCGAGCGCGAATATGGTTGGGTCTTGTTGCATAAATGTTACTATGATGCTTTTATGCTGCTGGTCACGTAAAATGATTTGCCTGTCACTTCTCGGCAGCAGAACGTGGCGGCAACATGAGCCGCGTGACCGGCCGGCCATGCTGCAGGTGTTCGGACAGGATTTCATCCATATCCGCCTCGGTCTGCGGGTGATACCAGGTGCCTTCGGGGTAGATGACGATGACGGGGCCGTGTTCGCAGCGATCGAGGCAGCCGGCGTTATTGACGCGAATATCATTCAGGCCGGCTTCCTTGGCGCGGCGCTTGAGATAATTGCGGAGAGACTCCGCGTCTTTTTCCTGACAGCAGCCACGCGGGTGACCCGCTGGACGCTGGTTGCCGCAGCAGAAAATGTGATGCCGATAATAAAGTTCCGTCTCAGCCATGGCCGGTTTCGCCGTGGCGCGTCGTGCCGCCCATGCTGCCCAGGCTTTGCTGCACCTGGCTCCAGAACATTTTTTGCATCTGCTCGAAATTCTGCAGGCCGGCGGGGAACCAGGTGCGAGCGATGACTTCCGGGTCCATGGCGCGGACATTGGCCAGCAGGCGCTGCTCCATTTCCGCCATCAGGCGCTCCTGCATGGGCTGCACATCCGGCAGGCCGAAGAAGGCGCGCGCCTCTTCCGGCGTGCATTCCACATTCATCGTGAATTTCATTCCGCTGCTCCCGAGCTATCGGCTGTCGTGACCGGTGCGGCAGTTTGCGCGCGGCGCGGGATTTGTCAATCGCCGCCGTTTCTTTTATGGTTGGCCGGTTCCGCAACCTAGGCCGCAGCGACCCATGACCAGCATCCAGATTCACGCTTTCGACAACCAGTTTTTCCACGCCTATATCGCGCGGCCGCAGCATCATTCCAGCGCGCCGGGGATTGTGGTGTGCCAGGAGATTTTCGGCGTCAATGCCGGGATGCGGCAGATTTGCGATGGCCTCGCGGCGCAAGGCTATATCGCGGTGTGCCCCGACCTGTTCTGGCGGCAGGAGCGCGATATTCAGCTGAGCGACAAGACGCCGGAGGAGATGGAAATAGCCTTCAAGCTGTTTGAGGGGTTTGATGTGGAGCATGGCGTCACCGATTTGCTGGCGACAATGGCGGCGGTGCGGCAGCTGCCGGAATGCAATGGCAGCATCGGCACCGTGGGCTATTGCTTGGGCGGCAAGCTGGCTTATCTGCTGATGGCGCGCAGCGATGCGGATTGCGGCGTTAGCTATTACGGCGTGGGGCTGGACGCGTTGTTGCACGAAGTGCAGGACATTCGTCGGCCGCTGCTGATGCATATCGCAGAAAAAGACAAGTTCGTGCCGCCGGCGGCGCAGGAGAAAATTTTGCGCGGCGTGGCGCGCAATCCGCTGATCACGGCGGAGGTTTATGCCGGGGTTGATCATGCCTTCGCGCGGCCGGACGGGGTGCATTATGACGAAGTCGCGGCCAATCTGGCGAATGCGCGGACGCGCGATTTTTTCGCGGCGCATCTGGGGCGGTGACCATGCATAAAATTGTCCTGCAGGCTCCGGGCGGCACCGAGCAGATGCGCTGGCAGGAAGAAGCCTTGCCGCCACCGCAGGCTGACGAAGCGCAAGTGCGACACGAGGCCGTGGGCGTCAATTTTTTGGATATTTATCACCGCAGCGGTTTGTATAAGCAGCCCAGTTATCCGTGCGGGTTGGGAGTAGAAGCGGCGGGCGTGATTACGGCGCTGGGCAGCGCGGTGACGGGTTTTCAGGTTGGGCAGCGCGTGGCTTATGTGTTCCACACGCCGGGCAGTTATGCCGAGGCGCGTAATGTGCCGGCGGCGCGGCTGGTGCCGGTGTCGGAGGCGTTGGACAGCGCGCAGGCCGCAGCGCTGCTGCTGCAGGGCATGACGGCGGATTATCTGGTGCATGACACGTTTGCGGTGAAGCCTGGCCATACGGTGCTGCTGCACGCGGCGGCGGGGGGCGTGGGGTTGCTGCTGGGGCAGTGGGCGGCAAAGCTGGGCGCCACGGTCATCGGCACGGCGGGCAACGCCGAAAAAGCGGCGTTGGCGCTGGCGCATGGCTGCGCGCATGTCATTCAATATCGGCATGAGGATTTCGTGGCGCAGGTGAAGGCGCTGACCGGCGGGCGCGGCGTGGATGTGGTCTATGACAGCGTGGGGCAGGCGACGTTTGAGGGTAGTTTGCAATGCCTGAAACCGCGCGGGATGCTGGTGAGTTTCGGGCAGGCTTCGGGGTCGGTGCCGCCGCTGGAGATCAGCAAGCTCAGCGCCGGCGGTTCCTTGTTCCTGACGCGGCCGACCTTGTTTAGTTATACAGCCACGCCCGAAGAGTTACGGATGCGGGCGGCGCGGTTGTTCGGTGCGGTGCTGGACGGCACGCTCAAGGCGCCGCCGGTCACGCGCTTTGCGCTCAAAGACGCGGCGGCGGCGCAGGACGCGCTGGAAGAACGGCGGACGGTGGGGAAGATTATTTTGATCCCATGATGCAGGACGAAGACAAACACAGCATCGCGCATACGATTGGCGTTATCGGCCACCGGTTGAAGACATCCAAGTTTGAGCGGGCGGCGTTTCTGGCTGGGTCGCCCTTGCGTGACAGCGTGATGGCGAGCGCGGGCGCGTTGGCGGCGGCGATGCCGGGCGCGAAACGGTTCAGTTATGATCATAGTCTGCTGGAGTTGACGCGGCGGACGCGGGCATTGGCGACGGAAGAAATCATCGGCCAGGTGGGCGTCACCAAATTACCGTTTGACAAATTGTGGATCGAGGGGCCGCCGCCGGTGGTTATCGCGCAGGATTTTCCGCTGCGAATCGGCGCGCTGGTGACGCGGCAGCCGAAGGATGAGGGCTTTTCCTTCACGCTCGCCTTCACGGCGCATAAGGCGGATCGCGTCACCTCCTTCGATGTCACCACAAAGGTGGGCAAGAACGGGATTACGTTCGACGAAGAGAAGCTGCTGCAAGTCATCAGCCTGCCGCAGCCTGACCGGCGGAGCGATGCCAGCCGGATTATTGATTTATATTATCTCACAGCGGATTTTCTGGCGCGCGGCTTTGTGGCGCTGGGCAGCCAGAAGATCATGCCGCCGGGCTATCGCACCATGACGCCGCAGATGGTGGCGGAGGACAAGAAGGTGTTCGAGCAAAACCAATTGCGCGCGCAGATGAAGCGGCCACCGCGTTATCCGTTGCGGCCAATCATCATAGATTTGACGGCGCTGGACGCGCGATTGCGGGAAGAGAGCGACGCCAAGCTGGTGCGGCAATTGCTGGGCTGGACGGCAGTGCGGCGCTCCAAGCCCATCATCAGCAAGCATGGCACGGTGTTCACGCGGCAGCCGCATGACCGGCGGATTCCGGCGGCGGAAGATCGGCGTGACGCAGCAAGAGTGCTGCAGAGCGGAAATAATGACGTGACGCTGGCGGTGGAAGCCGGCCGGCCAGTACAGGTGGCGGGGGTGGAAACGCCGACGCTGCAGAAGTAACTCGGCGCATGAAAAATGTGCTGATCGTCGGTTCGGCCGATAGCAAGGATACGATCGGTGAGCTGCCTTATGTGCTGCAGCAGGCCGGGCTGCGGGTCACGCTGCTGTGCAGCGCGGGGCTACGACCTTTCGTCAGCTCGTTTCATGATCGTTGGATTGAAGGCAGCGACGCGGCGGAGCCGCTTTTGCAGCAATTAGTGGCGTTGGTGACCGCAACGCCAGCGGCGTTTGACTGGATTATTTTGGGCGATGATCATTTGCTGCGCGCACTGGCCGATGCGCCGGTTGAGGCCAACCTCAAGGCGCGGCTGGGGCCGGTCGGCAATCCCGCGCAGCTGGACGTGTTGGGCAGTAAGATTGGTAGTGCAAGATTTTGCGCGGCGCATGGCATCAAGGCTCCGGCTTTCCAGGTGTGCGATGATCGCACCGCGCTAGCCGCTATCGCTCTTGGCGCCGATGCCGATGGTCTGACATTTCCTTTTATGGTGAAGATTGACCGGAGCAGCGGGGGTCTGGGCGTATTTGCCTGTCATGGCTGGCCTGAGTTGGAGGCTCATGCGCCCCGGTTCACGCCGTGGCCGGTGCTGGTGGAGCGTTTTATTGTGGGGGACACGGTCAGCGTCGAGCCATGTTTTGTTGCAGGGGAGCTGGTGGCGTATAGCAGTTCAGTGATAGAAATCAGCTTGGGCGGTGCGGTTTCGACGCGCCGGCGTTATGCGCCGCATCCGGCGCTGGCGGCGCAGTTGGCGTTGATTGGGCGGCAGTTGCAGCTTACCGGCTTTGGCAATTTTACCTTTATGCGGGCGCGGGCGGACGGCCAATATTATCTGGTGGAGATGGATTTGCGGCCCAATGCCTGGATTGGTTATGGCCGGAAGGTGGGCGTGGATTTTGCCGCCGCGCTGCGGGCGCATTTTTCCGGCGGCGACGGGCTGGCGGTGCAGCAGCCGCGCAGCACGACACTGTCGCTGTATCACCGCGAGGTGACGTATTTTCTGACACGGCGGCATTGGCGCGGTTTGCTCTATTGGCTGCGCAACCGGCAAGGCTGTTGGCGGACGATTCCGTTCTACGACCGCCCGCTGCTGCGGGCGCGAACGGCGGAATTCCTGGTGCCGGAATGGCGGAAGTTCACGGGCGCGCTGCGCGGGTTGTTGAGGCGGGCGTAGGAGCAGCAGCCGTGCGGGTGTTGCGGAGCGGCGGCTATGCTGTCACGATTGCTGGGAATGCATGACGCGTTGAATACTAACCGGACGGAGAGACGGGATGGCGAAAGATTATCGGTATGGATTCACTTTCCTGGAGCGGGACGGGCGCAAGATCATTCGTTATCGGCAGGATAAATTGTGGTTCGCGTCCGGGTTCGCCTGGTTTCTCTTGTTCCATCTCATCGCG
Organism: uncultured Rhodospirillales bacterium; assembly: GCA_964494535.1. Taxonomy (GTDB): domain Bacteria; phylum Pseudomonadota; class Alphaproteobacteria; order UBA9219; family RFNS01; genus JAGOHT01. Next base: position 1,045 of record CAZBSB010000128.1, on the reverse strand, counting down.
TTGTTCTTTTCGGGCGGCACGGGGAACAAGGCACCGTTCACGCTGGCCATGATCGGCCTCGGGGTGCTGGCTTATGGGCGCTCGCGGCCGCATGAGATCGCGGTGGGCGAGAAAGACGTCATCGTGGACGGCAAGCTCTAAGACCGTGCGAAAGTCTCGCAGCTGATCGTGGAGGGCAAGCATGGCCGGCAGACTTTCTCGCGGTCGGCGCAGCATTATGACCAGATCGCCCGCGATGTGGCGCGCGACCCGTTGGGCGGCGACCCGGTGCTGGCCAAGGCAAGCGCGATGGCGGCCGGCGCCACGACCAGCATCGCTCTGCTGGTCGCCGGCGGGATAGACGCAACCGGCCGCAAGGTGCAGATGGTGTATGACGGGCAGACAATCGTGGTGGCGCGCTGGCTGAGCGTGCAGCGGGCGATGATGCTGGCCAACGCGTTGGGCGGTTATTTCGGGTTGGGGATGGATGAGATGAGGTGAGAGGTCGTGGGAAAGAAAATAGGATGAACCTAGATTTTGGTCATGGACAGGCATTTTCAAACCAATGACAAGTTCTCAGCGCAAGAGCTGCAAGGAGGAAAAAGTATAGCGTGCCGCCGACGAGGGGTATCATCGTTGCTTTCCAGTAGGGCAAAGCCGCTCGACGGCAATAGATTGCAAGGATGACAGCATTGATGAGACAAAGGATGTAAAACCCGTATTGATTTGCTAGCGGTTTAATACCCGCTAGTGCTAATAGTTGCGCTGTCCCCGGCAGAGCAAGAATGTTTGCCGTCAGAATTAGGCCTGCAATCCCATAGTGCCGCCAGCGGGGTTTGAGAAGTAGGGCATAGAGTCCCAGATAGAAAAGCACTGCCCAAATTTCTAAGCTGTGGGTTACTAGTGCATTGAGTATTGGCATTTGGGTTCTCACTTAGAATCATTATCCCGCTGCATGAACATATTCGAAAAAGTGCTTCTGTTGATGCCGTAGGAATTAGGTGGGAGAAATTGTGCCGCTGCTCTCAATTTGTTATGGGCAGGAATTGTCAATCCAGAAACAAAA